>NZ_JBSIUP010000003.1:0-126062 GCF_053654055.1 Ursidibacter sp. B-7004-1
TAGCATTATGTAAGCTCCTTTTTGGAATTGTCAAATAAAAAGAACAATCAGTCAGTTTTTACAAAATTTTTCAGTTTATGCTAAGTACACAGGGTTACATCGAAGCATTGCAAATTTCTCCGGAAATCTAACCGCTTGAAATGAATGAAGATGCACCTAGACTATGACAATCCCTAATTTGTGATATTTATCAATGAATGTGGGAACACGCTATGTGTCCTAATCTTGAAAATATAGGGTGCAAATGCACCCCTATTTCATTAAATCGTACGTTTAATTTCAACCACTTCAAAGACTTCGATTTGGTCGCCGACTTTGACATCGTTGTAGTTTTTCACGCCGATACCACATTCCATACCGTTACGCACTTCTGATACGTCATCTTTGAAACGGCGTAAAGATTCAAGCTCGCCTTCAAAAATAACCACGTTATCGCGTAAAACACGAATTGGATTATTACGTTTAACGATACCTTCTGTAACCATACAACCTGCGATTGCTCCGAATTTCGGATGACGGAATACATCACGCACTTCAGCCAAGCCAATAATTTCTTGTTTAAATTCTGGCTGTAACATACCACTCATCGCTGCTTTGATCTCATTTAAGAGTTCGTAGATGATTGAATAATAGCGTAAATCAATGTTTTCTGTTTCGATCACTCGGCGAGCTGTTGCATCAGCACGCACGTTAAAGCCAAGTACGATAGCATTTGATGCTGCCGCAAGTGTTGCATCAGTTTCAGTAATACCACCTACACCAGAACCAACAACTTTCACTTTTACTTCGGCTGTTGAAAGTTCGTTTAATGCTTGGCAAATCGCTTCCACAGAACCTTGTACGTCTGCTTTTACAATTACGTTTAACTCTGCTACATCGCCTTCTGCCATATTGGTAAACATATTTTCCAATTTCGCTTTTTGCTGACGAGCAAGTTTTACATCACGGAATTTACCTTGACGATATAGTGCTACTTCACGCGCTTTTTTCTCATCACGCACAACGGTTGCTTCATCACCAGCTGATGGTACGCCTGAAAGACCTAACACTTCCACTGGGATTGATGGTCCTGCCGATTGAATATCTTTACCGTTTTCATCACGCATTGCACGCACACGACCATATTCAAAGCCACAAAGTACAATATCACCACGATTTAATGTGCCTGATTGAACAAGGATTGTTGCAACAGGACCACGACCTTTATCTAAGTAAGATTCGATCACAACACCGCTTGCCATTCCTTCTTTAACTGCGGTTAATTCTAATACTTCAGACTGTAATAAAATCGCTTCTAATAGGTCGTCAATTCCCATACCTTTTTTCGCAGAAACAGGGACAAATTGAACATCACCACCAAATTTCTCAGAGATAACTTCGTGTTGTAATAACTCTTGTTCAACACGATCTGGGTTTGCTTCTGGTTTATCAATTTTGTTCACTGCAACTACAATTGGCGCACCTGCTGCACGAGCGTGCTGGATCGCCTCAATCGTTTGTGGCATTACGCCATCATCGGCTGCTACAACGAGTACAACGATATCTGTTGCTTTCGCACCACGAGCACGCATTGATGTGAAGGCGGCGTGTCCTGGAGTATCTAAGAAAGTAATCATCTTACCGTCATCTGTTTCAACGTGGTAAGCACCGATATGTTGGGTAATACCACCTGCTTCGCCCGCTGCAACTTTAGCTTTACGGATATAGTCAAGTAATGAGGTTTTACCGTGGTCAACGTGTCCCATAATAGTAACAACAGGAGCTCGAGTAACTTTTTCTGCGTGAATATCACGATCTTCTAAGACTGATTCTTCTAGCTCATTTTCTTTACGCAGAATAACTTTATGTCCCATTTCTTCGGCAACAAGTTGTGCTGTTTCTTGGTCAATAACTTGGTTAATCGTTACCATTTCCCCCATTTTCATCATTGTTTTGATGATTTCAGTTGCTTTTACTGCCATTTTATTGGCAAGTTCAGCAACGGTAATGGTTTCACCGATCACGACATCCGCTTTCACTGTTTGTACTGGTTTAGTAAATGCTTGTTGTAAGGCACTACCTTTCTTACTATGCTTACCTTTACCTTTTAGATCTTTTTGGTTACGACGATCTGCACTACGTTCGTTTTTATTGCCGTTTTCATCATCACGACCACCCTTTTTAGCCTTCGCTACACCATTCTTTCCACGAGCACGACCACCTTCACTACGACGGTCAGAATCACGCTCTGCTTCTAAGGCATAACTTGAAGTAAAACGGTCATCATCAAAATCATCACTGCTTTCACCCGCTTCTTCGCGTGCAATTTCAGCTAAACGGCGAGCATTTTCTGCTGCACGTTTTGCTTCCATTTCAGCTTTTTGACGAGCAAGCTCATCTTGTTTACGGCGTAATTCCGCTTCTTCTTTACGTTTTGCTTCTTTCTCTGCATCAACAACTTTTTCAACTTTCTGTGCTGGCTTAGCTTCGGCTTTTGGAGCTGCTTTAGGTTGTTTATTTGGCATTACAGGTGGTTGATGAACTGCCTTTTTCGCTTCAATAGCTTTGTCTTCTTCAGCTTTTTTGGCTTCAGCTTGTTTTTTTGCTTCTTCAGCAGCTCTTAATTTTTCTGATTCAGCTTTCTCTTTAGCTGCTTTTTCGGCAGCTTCTTTCTCAGCTTGAGCTTTTAATTTTACTGCTTCTGCCTCTGCTGCTTTTTTAGCAGCTTCAGTATCAACTTTGCGTGATTTACGCACTTCAACCTGAACTTCTTTACTTTTTCCACCCGCAGTTGTACCGCTTACTGTTGTTTTTGTTCTACGTTGTAAACTTAATTTTTTTGGGGCTTCCATTTTGATTTCATTATCACTCATTGTTCTTTCTCCTTAAGATTTAGCTAAACCAACAAATTTGGCGTGCTGCCATAATCAATTCGCCAGCTTTTTCTGCGGTTAATTCTTCAATATCAGCTAAATCATCAACACCTTGTTCAGCAAGCTCTTCAAGGGTAGTAATTTGTTTTTCAGCTAAACGGAAAGCAATATGACGATCCATTCCTTCTAAATTTAATAATTTATCTTCAATATCAGCTTGTTTTAACGCTTCTTCTTCCGCTAATGCTTTTGCAGTAAGCACATTCTTTGCACGAGTTTGAAGTTCTTCAACTAAATCTTCATCTTCCAAGCCATCGATAGCTGTTAATTCATTAACTGGCACATAAGCTAATTCTTCAAGGCTTGTAAAACCTTCTTCAATTAAGAGATGTGCAAATTCTTCATCAATTTCCAAACTATTAACAAATAAATCAATTACTTTGTTATCTTCTGCTTGATGTTTTTTATCTAACTCATCGGTAGTCATTACATTTAGCGTCCAACCTGTTAATTGGTTAGCTAAACGAACGTTTTGACCATTACGACCAATTGCTTGTGCGAGTGCTGATGCATCGACAGCAAGATCCATTGAGTGATTATCTTCATCAACCACAATTGAACTTACGTCTGCTGGTGCCATTGCATTGATAACAAATTGAGCTGGGTTATCGTCCCAAAGTACAATATCAACACGCTCACCGCCAAGCTCATTACTGATAGCTTGCACACGAGCACCACGCATACCAACACAAGCACCAACTGGGTCAATACGTTTATCATTACTTTTTACTGCAATTTTGGCACGAGAACCAGGATCTCGAGATGCACCTTTAATTTCAATTAGCTCTTCACCAATTTCTGGCACTTCTAATTTGAATAGCTCTTGTAACATTACTGGTTTAGCACGAGTTACAAATAATTGTGGCCCTTTTGATTCTGGCTTAATTTGATATAACACACCACGCACACGATCTCCAGGACGGAAGTTTTCACGAGGTAACATATCTTCACGTACAATAACGGCTTCTGCTTGGTTACCCAGATCTAAGATGATCTGTTCACGACTTACTTTCTTCACTGTTGCGGTAATAATTGAGCCTAATTGTGAACGGAACTGTTCAACCACTTTATTACGCTCTGCTTCACGAATTTTAGTGCTGATCACTTGGCGTGCAGTTTGCATTGTGATGCGGTCAAACGCAATTGACTCGATCTCATCTTCAATATAGTCACCAAGTTGAATAGCTGGATTTTCAAATTGTGCCGCTTCTAAGGTAATTTCTTTAGTCTGGTGATTAACTTTTTCGACCACTAACCAGCGGCGGAAAGTCGTAAATTCACCTGTTTTACGGTTGATAACAACACGCACATCAATATCAATACCGTTACCCGATTTACGATCTTCTCTTTCTGCGGCTGCTTTCTTTTTAGTTGAGATCGCTAATGCTGTTTCAAGTGCTTCAAAAATCGCATCTTTTGGTAATAATTTCTCATTTGATACCGCTTCAGCGGCTAATAAAATCTCTTTACTCATTCTGTCTGACTTCCTTAGAAATTAAATACGGGAATTAAATTTGCTTTTTGAATATTGCCAAAAGCAAAACTTTGTAAGTTGTTTTCGAGTTTTAGGCTCTCATCAAGTTTTAATGTAATTAAATCACCTTCAACTGAAAGAATTTCACCTTGCCATTTGCGACGATCAAACATAGGAATACGCAAATGAATCACCACTTCACGCCCTACAAAACGTTGATAGTGTTCCAAGGTAAATAATGGGCGATCTAAACCTGGTGATGACACTTCAAGGTTATATTTATCTGCAATTGGGTCTTCAACATCAAAAATTGCACTCACTTGACGGCTTACATCACTGCAATCATCAATAGTTACGCCACCTTCTTTGTCAATATATAAGCGAACTGTCAAAAAACGCCCTGCACGTTGGCATTCAATACCAACAAGTTCAAAACCCATTGCATCAATAGAATCTTGAACAAGCTCTTGTAACTTCTGCTCTACTGTTGCCAAATTTTCTCTCCTTATTTAATTTCCCCTTTCCTGCAATACATTTTTATAGGCAAAGGGTTAATGTTATTTTTAACAGATATAAAAAAAGAGCTATAAAAGCCCTCTTAACACAACTAAAGCTGACTGTTAGCCACAAAAAAGCCTCAAACAACAGTTGAGGCTTCAAGCGGTTTGTTTCATTTCATTCTTTGCAATTTGCAAGATATAAATAAAACAAAACTCATTGTTATCAACATAACAATGAGCCTTAAAACTGGTTGCGGGGGCTGGATTTGAACCAACGACCTTCGGGTTATGAGCCCGACGAGCTACCAAGCTGCTCCACCCCGCGTCTGATGTGGTGCATTATAGCTAATCACAGAACCTTTGCAAGTAATTTTTTCACTTTATGAAATAAAAGCAGATTTTATAAACAATTCGTGAATAATATCAACAATAATGTACCCATTGAGTTTATACATTTAATAATGTATGTAAATCAGCGTCTTTACGATCTAAATAGTGTGAAGATTGAATTTTACGAATGGTACGAGAACGACCACGAATTAACAATGTTTCTGTGGTAGCTAAATTCCCTTTACGTTGAATACCTTTTAATAAATCACCTGTTGTAATGCCTGTTGCAGAGAAGACAATATTATCATCACGCACTAAATCTTCTAATTTCAATACTTCATTGATTGGCACATTTAAAGCTTCGCAACGTGAAATTTCTTTCTCTGCATAAGCAAAATTCTCTAACGAATTGCCCTTAACTTGATTGCGTGGAATGAGCCTTGCTTGCATATCGCCCCCTAAAGCACGAACAGCTGCAGCTGCCACTACCCCTTCAGGTGCACCGCCAATACCATATAGCAAGTCTAAATCACTTTCAGGTAAACAGCATTGTACTGCTGCCGCCACATCGCCATCAGGAATTGCCATTACTCGCACCCCTAATTGTTGCATCTCAGCAATAACTTTACTATGGCGAGGTTTATCTAGCACCGCAACGGTTAATTGTGAAAGCAATTTTCCTTTTTTAGAGGCTACTCGGCGAAGATTTTGTTCAATCGGCAAATTAAGGTCAATCATTCCTTTTGCTTCATTACCTACTACTAATTTTTCCATATACATATCAGGAGCTTGCAAGAAGGTATCTTTACCACCAGCAGCTAACACTGATAATGCGTTGGCTTGCCCCATTGCTGTCATTCGAGTGCCATCAATCGGATCAACCGCAATCGTTACCACTTCATCTTCAGGGCGAGACAAGCCGATCTTTTCACCAATATACAACATCGGTGCTTGATCAATCTCACCTTCTCCAATTACCACTTCACCTCGAATTTCCATCTGATTTAATAACAGACGCATCGCTTTAACCGCAGCATCATCAGCTGCATTTTTATTCCCACGTCCTAACCAAGCAAATGCAGCTAAGGCAGCTGCTTCAGTAACACGTGAAAATTCAATAGAAAGAGATCTTTTCATCTTTAGCTCCTTAAGAGAAACGCTTTAAAAGAATAAATACCAAATTGGTTGCATAAGCATAGCATATTTTGACTTTATTAGATTGACGCTTTGTAAAATTTGCACTAAATCTAACCGCTTATAATGTATTAATGTATAATAGATGCAGAAAAATTACCTATTATTAAACTATTTTCATTTTATGAAATTTACACGCATTATCACAATTATTCTTGCCCTTATTCCCCAACTAAGTTTTAGTGCAAAAATTCCTGATAATATCGAATTAGCAGAAACACAATTACTCAGATATCACTATACCAATGAAGTTATTTCTATAGATCCCCAAAAGATTGAAACAGTGAATGATAGGCATCTTGCAAACCAGCTTTTTGAAGGGCTTGTAACATCTCAACCAAATGGGTCAGTAATACCCGGTGTTGCAACACATTGGGAACATTCACCTGATTTCAAACAATGGATTTTTTATCTACGACAAGATGCTAAATGGTCTAATGGTGAAAATGTTACGGCTAAAGATTTTGTCTATGCTTGGCGAAGACTCGCAGATCCTAAAACAGCCTCTCCCTATATTAGCTATTTATCATTGCTAAAATTAGATAACGAGACTGATATCATACAAGGACATAAAGAAGTAGAAACATTAGGGATAGAAGCTATTGATGATTACACAATCAAACTTACACTTTCTGCACCAGTACCTTATATTGACCTATTAGTACAAAATCCAGCTCTATTCCCTGTTCCAAAACGTATTGTTGAAATATTTGGGGATAAATGGACTGCACCTGAAAACCTCGTTAATAATGGTGCTTATTCTCTCCAATCTCGTACTATAAACGAAAAAATCGAACTAACACGCAATCCTCATTATTGGGATAATCAAAACAGTACAATCAATAATGTAACTATTTATATACTTGATAGTGAACCAGCATTTGCTCATTACCGAGCAAACCAGCTAGATATTGCTAATATTCCTACCCATTTTCATCAACACGAAAAATTTAGACAGGAATATGCACCCCATATCAACACCCATTTACAATTAGCGACTTATCGCTACGAAATCAATACAACTAAACCACCACTAAATGATATCCGTATCCGAAAAGCACTCAATTTAGCCATTGATAGAGAATTAATTACTCATAAAATCTTAGGCTACGATAGTCATAGCACTTTTACCTTTACTCCAAATTACATCTACCTAGGGCATAAAATCAAACAACCTGAATACGCAAACTTTACTCAAGCAGAGCGTAACCAACAAGCCAAAAATCTTCTTAAAGAAGCTGGCTATAGCAAACAAAACCCTATCACTATTGAACTCACTCATTCAAATAACAAAAATCTAAAACATTTTGTCGTAACTAGCAAAGCAAGTTGGGAAAAGAATTTAGATGGAATGGTAAAAATCAATCTCAAAGGATTAGAGTGGAAAACTTTATTAACAGAAAAACAACAGGGCAATTTTCAGCTAATTTCAGCTTCTTGGTTTGCAGATTATAACGAAGCAACGACATTCTT
The DNA here is from genome assembly GCF_053654055.1 of Ursidibacter sp. B-7004-1. Classification (NCBI taxonomy): domain Bacteria; kingdom Pseudomonadati; phylum Pseudomonadota; class Gammaproteobacteria; order Pasteurellales; family Pasteurellaceae; genus Ursidibacter; species Ursidibacter sp. B-7004-1. Next base: position 7,884 of record NZ_JBSIUP010000003.1, read on the forward strand.
AAGTTTTTATCACTCTAAAAATCATAAAAACCATACTGGCTTTGCTAGCGAACATTTTGACAACTTACTGCAACAAAGCTATTACACAAAAGAAACTGAACAACGAGCAGCATTATATGCACAAGCAGAGGCAGAACTCGAAAAATATCAACCTTTTATTGCTATTTATCATTTTATGGATTTTTTTGTTAAAAGCCCGAAATTACAAGGGTATGATACAAGTAATCCGCAAGGAATTTTTTTAATCAAAGATCTCTATTTTGTAAAATAAGCCTCAAATAAAAATATCCTCCTATTTGGGAGGACCAGACTGATGACAAACTCTAATTTGTTGTATTTAATAAGTGGACGCCAAGCGTGGCGTCCCTACATAACAAAAATAAAATATTTATTTTTCAATTAGTTATACTCATTCTTTGTAGGGACGCCACGCTTGGCGTCCGAATGAAAACACTTTGTCAATAATTTGATCCTCCCATTTGGGAGGACATTTCCAATAAATGTATCATTTAAAAATGATAAGTTAATTTTAACCACACTCGTGGGCTTTTTCCTTTTTCAATATTCTGTGAATGAATTTTCCAAGCACTTTTTGCTTCAAGCGTTAAATTCTTCACTTGAACATTTAAACCCACACCGGCACCTTGTAAACTTCGGTGATTCTTTCCGTCTAAATATGGCTTGCTACGCAAGGTTACACGACCAATATCGTAAAACCCATTGAGGCTCAGATATGAGTTAATCGCATAACGAAGTTGCAGATTAGCGATAATCCCTTTATCACCTGAAGCTGCATTAGATGAATAGGCAGAAACACCCTCTAAACCACCAAGACTTAACTGCTCGCCTGAATCAAGGTTCTTATTTGCCCATTGTACGGAAAGATTAGCCCACAAACTCCATTTATCATTGAGATATTGTGTGCGACTTAAATTCACATTGAGCTTGTAATATCTCCCTTGCATTTTAGCAGAAACCCTATCAATTTCTCTTGCTTCCACTGAGCGAATGTTAAGTTTACCAAGCGTATTTTGCATATTGATTGACGTATAACCACCACCTAATAAGCTATCTTGGAAAGAGGCATTGACACTTAAATTGCCCGAAGTCACCCCTTTTACAGTTTCCGTATTCGTTGAGTGAATGCTATCTTTTAAACGACGTAATTCGCCTCCACTTGATAGCCAAACATTATGAGAATTTGAACGTAGTAACGGATAACGTAAATTAAAATCAAAAGTATCAGAAGAACCATCAGCATTTAAATTAGCAAACGCTCCACCTAACTCATAACGTGTACGAGCAATACTCGTATTAAAACTTAGCCCGTTATACCCTAAAGGTAATTCTAAACCGATTTTTCCATAATCAAGCCCTCTTGCACTCGTCATTCCTTGTACACTAATGGTTTCCCCTCGTCCAAATGGACTTTGAATATAAACATTGGCTCGCACTCGTTTTTCACCAGTGGATTCACTACCATGATTATCTAACGAAAGATTACCTCGCACTGCTGGGGATTCACCTAAGTGAGCAATTAAGACTGTTTCTCCTACTTGCTTCCCTTCCGCCAAACTGTAATTAACCTCTCCCACACCAGCTAAATCTTTGATAAGTAACAAGGTACGTTCTGCTTGCTTATTATTTAAGGGTTTGCCAATTTCTATACTATTTAGATAGCCTTGCACCACACTTTCTCTCAGGCGAGATTGATTTTGGTGTTGAAGATTGGCTACTTTACCTTCAAACACTTGAATAACCACCTCGCCCTTTTCGATACGCTGTGGTGGCAAAACTGCTTTTGCAAGAACATAACCTTGCTGATGATAATAAGCGGTGATTTTATCGGTGAGATCTCGCAATTGTCCTAACGTTACCGTTTTGCTTTCATACTCACGCACCCAATGCGATAACGCTGTTTCTGAAATAGTCTCAATACCAACTAAACGGATTTTTTGCACATCTAAACTGATGTTATCTGATTCCTGTGCCTCTCTTGCAGATTTTTGCCCCAAATCGACCGCTTGTGTCGCCGTTGGTTTGTTCTCTTGTTTAATATCACGAGATATTGAGCCTGCATTGGGGAGAGTGTTGGCGTAGGTTGCTGAACTGATTGCTAATGTAATTGCTGAAAATAAAAATATACGACTTTGAAAAGACATAATGATCTCCCTGTTAATAATAGCAATATAAATTTCACATATATGTCCGACAATATATTTTTTTATGGTTTTTAAAAAAATCCTTATTAGGGCAAGACGACAAAATAAAAATACTATTGCATTGATTCATATACTTTCCAATTTTTGCACTTAAACAATATTGCATTTCTAATAAATTAACACCTTTAGTTTTTTGATAAAACCTTTTATCCTTTTCGATTTTTATATAACCATTATACACATTAACAAAATCTGATAATACCCCTACATTCTCTTTTATAGACAGACTATCACTAGTATAATCTACAACTGACATATCACTCTTATTTTTATTCATAAAATAAACATTCTTTATTTGTTTTAAATCTTCATTATACACTGAAGATTTAGTGATATTCCAAAGACTATTATCAACCACCAAAATATAATTACTATAAAAATCATCCAAATAAAAATTATGCTTAACAAGTTTATTAAATCCAATATTTTTAGATTCTAGCACACCTGAACCTAGAACTTTTATTTTATCCTTATCAGAATCAATAATGCCATTTAAATCTGTTATATGATTAGCATTTACTATATTTGTCCCATCAAATTCTTTAGTCCCCATTAAAACATATAATTTTTTAGGTGAAATTTTTAAGGTACCTGACCCATATACAACCCTATATTTATCGGAACTCAACCCTCTGACAATTAAAGAATATTCCCCCGTATTAACAGAATTTATCCAATTACCATTATTCTCATCAATACTAATTTCACCCATAAAACTATTCTCAAAAGTATCACCTTCTTTTAACCCATCAATATTAATATTATTCCAACCATTTAATGCCTTAAGATCTTCTATTAGAGTTACAGCATTTCCATCATATTCTTTAATAAGATTCTTTTTGATAAAAACATCTCCTTTAAGAAAAGATCTTAATTTAGGTAACCCTATTGGATTTCCATTTTCATCAGCATCTATTGTCCAAGCATTATCTTTAAATATATCTTTATCTTTAATATCTTCTAAAGATATAGCCTCCCCCAAATTGTTTAAAAATTTATTTTCATTATTATAGTAGCTATTCGTAACAGTCGAGGATTGGACTAGATTACCGATTAATCCTCCAACAACTTCGTTATTCTTATACCAATCATCTGTTGAAATAGTGCTTATTTTACCCATAGCATAGCTATTATGAATATTAATAGTAAGTGGATCTTTGTGTTCATCTGCATAAGTATAATATCCTCCACCTATCAATCCACCGATTCTCCAAGAACCAGAAACATTAGCTTTGGAATAGACATTATCAATATTTAAAAAAGACTTTCCTTTTTTAGCATTTGAAGCAATAGACCCTATCACTCCTCCAACATACGCACCTCTATTTGGTAATGTAGAGATTTCCCCCTCGATATAACTATTTTTAATATTTACGATCGCTCCATCATAAATGTTGCCCTCACCAATTAAACCACCTATATATAAGACATTTTTAATTAAGACTTTTGCATAACTGTTTTTAACATCAAATTCTCCTATAAAATTTGCTTGTCCAATAAGCCCACCAGCTACTATACCATTATCCATATAGTTAGAAATGATCTCTACGGTTGAATGATTACCCTCAATTTTACCTGGCTGGGAATGAAAATATCCAGCTAAGCCACCAATAGTAGCTCCATTACTATTTACTTTTAGTAATACTTGATTATGAAAAATATCTGTATTACGAGCAGTGCCTATTACTCCCCCTAAATGAATAGGAAGACATTGATACCCTTTACACTCTATACCACCATTTATCTTTAATGAAACACCATTTTTTATTAACTTACCATCATAAGATTCACCTAAAACGCCCCCAATCCCCCATCTTCCATCTATTGTCCCAGACATATAATTACCTAAAAATGTTCCAGAATATGAATATCCAGTGATCCCCCCAATACCAATACTGTTAGGGGTTATGATATTAACATCGACTAAACTTAAATCTCTAACTGTACTATTTTCTAGGCTTCGTATTAGGCCAATACCATCTTCTTCATTTTCTGAATGAATATTTAAACCACTTAACTTATGTCCTAATCCATGTAAATGTATAGTCACCCCTAAAGGATCTCCCCAGCCTAAAAAATCTGTTTTATTCTTGGTATAACTAATATCTATTTCGTTACCTAAAGCAATATTCATCGAGCCAAATTCCATTGTTGAGCCGTCATCTCTAATCTCTGGCATTCTATGAATGACATCGAAAATTACCTCTTCGCCACCGTTACCCTTTTTTAATATGAAAAACTTTCCCTCAGGAAGGTTAATTCTTACAGAATGTGGAGAAACTAAATCATTATTATTGATAATATAATCGGTATTCTCACCGTCTTCAGTCCCTTGCCCGAATTTCAACTCTAATTTAGCCGTACCTGAACCATTAAGTGTTTTATTGATGTGAATATCGTTGTCAGCATTAAGCGTTAAGGTATTTTTATCCCACGAAATCTCATCATTGATAACCAAATCACCTTTACCTTCTTTTGCACCACTACGACTTTTGAGTTCGACATTTGATGATTTCAAATTATTAGAAACTTGCTGACCTGTTATATCTCCACCATTTTTCGCAACAGTAAAATCTTTCGGATCAATTACCCATTTACCCGTTTTACCTTTTTTCGCCTTGGTCGAAACCCTTGCCTTATTATCAATTTTTACTTTCGCTGCACTGGTTTCTACAAAGCCTCCATCGGCATTCCCTTTACCTTCTGCCTTAATGCTACCTGAGAAATGTAATTCACTGTTGTCTAAATCGCCTAATAATTCAACTACACCACCTTTGTTTGTCACTCGATTAGCTTCAATCACACCACTGTGTTTAATTACCGATTTTTTAACTTCACTGATGCCTTTAGCGGTAAGGACGACACGTCCCCCCTCAGCTAAGATTGCTCCGCCATTATCAACTAAACCTTGTAATGTACCTCGTTTAACAGTGTAATTAAAATGCTCATTCGGCAATGAAATACGAAATGCTTCTGCGGAGGCTAATACTACCAGCCCTTGAGAAGCGGTGATTTTGCCTTGGTTTTTTACGACTGGAGCAATCAATGCTACTACGCCCCCTTCAGGCACCACGATGTTACCAAGGTTTTCAACCCTACCATTCCCTTTGCCATCAAACTGATAATTACCTTTTACAAAATCATCATCGCTAATGTTTTGCGTTGTCGCCACTAATGACCCTACGTTGATTTGCGATCCATTACCAATTAATACACCATTTGGGTTAGAAATAAATACGTTTCCTTTAGCATTTATCGCCCCTTCAATCACTGAACGTTCATTACCAATTACTCGGTTTAATGTCACAGAATCTCGATTAGGTTGATGAAAATTAACGGTTTCTTGAGGTTTAATATTGAAATTTTGCCAGTTAATAGCGGCATTTTGAGAGGATTGATGAACGTTGGTGACTGCACCTTGCTGTTGAATATTAGCTTGCCCTGCAGTAACTTGTCCACCTGTAGGCGCTGCAACAGCTAAACTACTCGTCACTAAACTTACTAATATGGCAAGCGGTCGGATTTGGTGAAAAATTTGCAAATGGCTTGATGAAGAAGCTGTGGAGCTTATTTTTGTTGCTTTAACTTTATGTTTGCCTTTACCAATTTCAGAAACAGCTTGCCAGCAAGCGGTACTGTGGTTCCAAACGATACGATAGATATGGTTCATTTTGCACCTCTTTGTGTTTAAATTAAACAACGGCACTTATTTTAGAACATTAACATATTTCTATTTGTTACACGCTCACCAACTTGTAACAAGCAAACAAAAAAAATAGTTTTAAATCAATTGGTTAAAGAAAAACACTCTAATATTTTAGACTCAATACCCTTATTTTTAACTATGTAGAAAAAGGTATAATAGTGTTATTTATCAGTGTTTTAATTTGGAGAGAGTATGAACATTGTGCTTTCACAAAATTCCATCTGTTTTCAGCAACGAAGAGCTTTATTTAAAAACAAATTTTCTTACATAATGTTGGAAAATTTATATAAAAAGTCTTTTTCGAATGAAAATTTAACCTTTGCTGAATTAGAGAATACTATTCAAATAATTAGACCTAATTTTAAACTACAAAGAACACAAATAAGCCGTTATTTAAAAGAAATAGAGGATCATATTTCTCATTTGTCTCTCCCGATTAAAATAATTTACCAAAAAAGAAATAAAACGGTAGGCCCTTGGTATTTATCTCTAGAGAAAAACGTTACCTTTCACTTCGAGAAGTATAATGAGAAAGACATAGAAAATGAAAATATACCTGATTTAAATCATCTTTTTATATGTGATAAAAACGTAAAAACAATACCCAAATTATTATGTAGGTTCATCTATCAATGGACAAAGAGTTTCTCTTATTTCGATTTAGGTTTAATTGATGATGCTCTGCAAGAGTTGTCTGAATGTTATGAATTTCCTATTAGTTTATTTACTGCTAGCTTCTTAGATATTTATAAATCACGCTTATATTCTATTAAAGGTGAGTATGATGAAGCTGAAAAACTGATTGTTAATATTATTAACAATCCAAATATTCCTGTATATAGCTACTTAGGATCATATTCTCGTGTTATGCTAATGCGAATAAAATATGAGAATATGCCAGCTAGTAATTTTCATAAATTACTTACTAAAAATAGAAGACCTGAAAAATTTTATCAAGAAGATATATTATCTCTAATGGATTGGCATAATTTACAAGCACTTTTATTAAAAAGAAAACTTTTTGTTTCTCCAAGAGAAGATAAAAATAAATTACACAAGCAGATTATTAGCCATTCACAGGAAGCTATAATAATTAGCTTAATCATAGAAAATCGCAATCGTTTTTTAGATTTTTGTTCAAATTTTACATTGTATTTGCAAAATGTAATTGAGTTAAATTTAAGTGATATTCATGATATTGTTCGCTGGTATCAATTTATTATTGAATACTCCAATAAGTTTAGTGTAGGAGATTATTCAATATGGAGTTATATCTTTTATGCGGAATTTTACTTAAAATATCAAATTTTTTTCAATAAAGATGAAATTTCTCAATTGGAACCAAGTCAAGAAGAATTCTATTTATTTGTGTTAAAAAAGACCGAATATGGTTGCAATGCTAGACAAATTGTTATTTTTTATATTTGCTATTTTAAATTTATTAATTCTAAACAAGACTATAAGAAATTATTTGATATTGCTAATAAAATTATAAATATTTTAGACAATAACAAAGACCTATATAAAGAATTAGTTTCAGATAATTACGCACTAGATCTTGAGGAGATCTACAAATACGAAAGCAAGCAAGCAAGCAAGCAAGCAAGCAAGCAAGCAAGCAAGCAAAATGGTGATGACGCAATCTTTAAATGTAAACCATTTATTGAGATTAAACTTAAAAATACCTTGTAATATGCCCTATTCTCACTTTAAGTTATATCGTTAAAAGTGTAGAATGCTCTGTTATTTTTACCCTAAACGAGAGAAATATGAGCAACGAAGAGATTTTATCTGCAGAACAGCCCGATGTTCGTGCCAATTTTATTACCCATATCATTGATGAAGATTTAGCTTCAGGAAAGCATAAAAGTATTCACACTCGCTTTCCACCCGAGCCTAATGGTTACTTGCATATTGGACACGCTAAATCAATCTGCTTAAACTTTGGTATTGCTGAAGATTACAAAGGCTTATGTAACCTACGTTTTGACGACACAAACCCAGTTAAAGAAGATGTGGAATATGTCGAATCTATCAAAGAAGACGTAAAATGGCTTGGTTTTAACTGGGAAGGTGAACCCCGCTATGCTTCTGACTATTTTGATCAATTATATGGCTATGCGATTGAGCTAATTGAGAAAGGTTTGGCTTACGTTGATGAGCTTTCACCTGAAGAAATCCGAGAATATCGTGGTACATTAACTGAACCAGGTAAAAACAGCCCTTATCGTGATCGCCCAATCGAAGAAAACTTAGCGCTTTTTGAAAAAATGAAAAATGGTGAATTTGCCGAAGGCAAAGCCTGCTTACGAGCAAAAATTGATATGGCATCTTCTTTTATTGTAATGCGTGATCCTGTCATTTACCGTATTAAATTCGCTAGCCACCACCAAACAGGCGATAAATGGTGCATTTATCCAATGTACGATTTCACTCACTGTATTTCAGATGCCATTGAGCGTATTACTCACTCGCTCTGTACTTTAGAATTCCAAGACAACCGCCGTTTATACGATTGGGTATTAGAGAACATTTCGATTGAACGTCCACTACCGCATCAGTATGAGTTCTCTCGTTTAAACTTAGAAGGTACATTAACCTCTAAGCGTAAATTACTTAAACTAGTTACTGATGAGATTGTTGATGGCTGGAACGATCCACGAATGCCAACTATCTCAGGCTTACGTCGTCGTGGTTATACGCCTGCCTCATTGCGTGAATTTGCTCGTCGTATCGGTGTAACCAAACAAGATAATGTGGTGGAATATAGTGCGTTGGAATCTTGTATTCGTGATGATCTCAATACTAATGCACCACGAGCAATGGCTGTAATTAACCCTGTTAAAGTTATTATCGAAAACTTTACAGGCGAAGAAATCCTAACCGCTCCAAACCACCCAAATCGTGAAGACTTAGGTGTGCGTGAATTGCCTTTCACTCGTGAGCTTTATATTGATGAAGCTGACTTCCGAGAAGAAGCGAATAAACAATATAAACGTTTAGTACTTGGTAAAGAAGTCCGTTTGCGTAATGCCTATGTAATTAAAGCAGAACGTGTTGAAAAAGATGCAAGCGGTAAGATCACCACGATCTTTTGCACCTACGATCCTGAAACATTAGGGAAAAATCCTGCTGATGGACGTAAAGTAAAAGGCGTTATTCACTGGGTTTCGGCAACACAAAATAAACCTGCTGAATTCCGTTTATACGACCGACTTTTTACTGTGGCAAATCCTGGAGCAGAAGACGATATTAACAGTGTCGTAAACCCTAATTCGTTAGTGGTAAAACAGGGCTTTGTTGAACCAAGTTTAGCCAATGCAAAAGCGGAACAAGGTTATCAATTTGAACGTGAAGGCTATTTTTGTTTAGACAGTAAAGATGGCAATACAGACAACCTAGTCTTTAACTTAACTGTTAGTTTGAAAGAAAGTGTAGCGTTTTAGAGTGATTAACTAAAATAGCAAAAGGAATGCCTTTAGATTAAATCTAGTCTAAAGGCATTTTTATATTAAGAAGCTAGCCCAATAAACATTGGTAATAAAAAAGGTATGGCTAAATTGACAATAAAGCCAAAACTAATCGCTAACGGAACAACTTGCATTCCGCCTGATTTTTGAATAATTGGCAAAGTGCAATCAAGCGATGTCGCTCCTCCCAATCCAACTGCTGTCGAAGGAAACATTCTCATAAAGAAAGGAATGCTGAATAAGCAGAAAATTTCACGAGAGAGATCATTAAAGAAAGCAATACTGCCGTAAACAGGTCCCCACGCATCATTAACCAACACACTTGATAACGAATACCAACCAAACCCAGAAGCAAAAGCTAATGCTTTGAATAAAGGTAAACCTAATAAATAGGCTGAAATCACCCCTCCAAGCAGCCCACTGCCCATAAAGATCAATGCTGTAAATATTCCACGTTTATTTAAAAATACCACTTTCAAAGGAATACCACTATTGCGTAGCTGAATACCAACACAAAAAATCATCACAACGAGTACATAAGTACTGGAGTGAAGTGGGAAATCTAATATATCTTTAGTTACAAAGCCAAAAATTCCCCCTGCTAATACTGCTGAACATAATGCCAATGATTCCAAAAGCTGTTTCCAACGTGAAGGTAATTCTTCTGCAGTTAAAGCAGTTCGTTTCATTGGATATAATTTATCAAAAAGCATTAAACTTCCGATATTACAACAATGAATAATGGCACTTAGCCCCAAAGCTGTTAGCCCAATTTGGGGAAGTTTAGTTTCTAAATCATCTAATTGCCCCAAAGCAATGCCCATTATCAACAAAATTAAGTAAAGGCTATACATTGTCGTTTTATTGACTACCACCATTACTTTAGGATTATGAACACGAAAAAGATAGCCTAAAAAAAGTGGCGCAAAGGCAATCAATAATCCATAAATCATTTGTCCCCCCTTTCAATTTTCCTTTTTATTATTAAGGTTAAATTTTAACAATAAATCAACCCAATAAAACTGTTTTTATATACAGTTATTTGATATACTAACAATCGGTTACTTTCTCTCAATTTTTTGCAAATGAATATATCACGAAAAATTATTCACATTGATATGGACTGCTTTTATGCCGCAATAGAAATGCGTGAGAATCCAACCTTGATCGGTAAAGCAGTTGCCGTTGGTGGAAGTGCAAATCAACGGGGAGTACTCACTACTTGCAATTATGAAGCGAGAAAATTTGGGCTACACAGTGCAATGCCAACCGCTCAAGCATTAAAACTATGCCCGCAATTAGTGTTATTGCCTGTAAATATGCCTTTGTATAAAGAAGTATCAGCCCAAATTCACCAAATTTTTCAGCGATATACATCAATCATTGAGCCACTTTCACTTGATGAAGCCTATTTAGACGTAACCCACTGCCAACATCATTCTGGTTCAGCCACTTGGATTGCTCAAGCAATCCGCCAAGCAATTTGGAATGAATTACAATTAACCGCCTCGGCAGGCATTGCCCCACTAAAATTTCTTGCCAAAATTGCCTCTGACCAAAATAAACCGAACGGACAATTTGTAATTCCCCCCGAGCAAGTTGCTGATTTTATTTCAACACTTCCATTAAAAAAGATCCCTGGTGTGGGTAATGTGACAAATGAAAAACTCAAACAGCTAGGACTTCACACCTGTGCAGATATTCAGAAATCAGAAAAACACTTTATTTTCCAACAATTTGGTAAATTTGGACAGCGTTTGTGGGATTTTAGCCACGGTATTGATGAACGAGAAATTGAAGTCAATCGCCCACGCAAATCACTTGCTGTTGAAAATACCCTACTACAAGATATTTCTGATTTAAACAGTGCTGAAATGATTGTCTGCGAACAATTTAATAAACTTGCCTTTCGCATTCGGAGAAACTGGACTGATACACCTTTATCCGAATTTAAAAAATTAGGGATAAAACTGAAATTTGACGATTTTAGCCAAACAACTCTAGAAAGAACAATGGATAATTTTACTCAAGAGAATTTCTTATATTTACTCGAGCAAATCTGGCAGCGAAGAAATGAGCGAAAAATACGCTTAATCGGTATAAATGCTCATTTTCCAAACAAAAAAGTAACCACACAGTTAAACTTATGGGAATAATTGTTGCCGAAACCTTGAATTTTGCTAAATTATCGCCATTTACAAGCGGTCTTTTTTACTCAACTTTTTACAACTTGGAGAATTATCTACTATGATGAGAATTGCACTCTTTCTTGCAACAAACTTTGCCGTGATGATTGTATTAGGCATTATCTTAAGCGTAACAGGTATTGCTGGTAATAGTACTGGCGGTATCTTAATTATGTCAGTGCTTTTTGGTTTTGCAGGTTCATTGATCTCATTATTTTTATCAAAAACAATGGCACTACGTTCTGTTGGTGCAGAAATTATTACTGAGCCACGCAATAATGCAGAACGTTGGTTAGTTGAAACCGTTAAACGTCAATCACAACAAGCAGGTATTCCAATGCCTGATGTCGCCATTTACCACTCAGCTGATGTGAATGCCTTTGCAACAGGTGCAACCAAAAGTAACTCCCTTGTTGCAGTAAGTACTGGCTTATTAAATTCAATGACACAAGACGAGGCAGAAGCTGTTGTTGCACACGAAGTTGCTCATATTGCAAATGGCGATATGGTTACGATGACTTTATTACAAGGTGTACTCAATACCTTTGTTATTTTCTTATCTCGAATGATTGCAACCGCTGTATCAAGCACTCGTAACGACAATGGTGAAGAAAGCCAAAGCACTGGGATTTATTTCCTAGTATCAATGGTGTTAGAAATTCTCTTTGGTGTATTAGCAACCATTATTGCGATGTGGTTCTCTCGTTATCGTGAATTCCGAGCAGATGCTGGCTCAGCAAGCCTTGTGGGTAAAGAAAAAATGATTGCTGCCTTACAACGTTTACAAAAACTACACGAGCCTGAGGAGTTACCGGGTTCATTAAATGCATTTATGATCAATGGTAAGCGTAAAGAACTCTTTATGAGCCACCCACCACTTGAGAAACGAATTGAAGCATTGAGAAACTTATAGGTTTCTCTTAAAACGGTAATAAAATAGGCAATAATATTAAATTATTGCCTATTTTCTATATCCTCTTATAAATGTTTTAATTTATATTAAATCTTACTGGCACAGTTAATGATGTTGGGAAACCAACTGGTGGTGAAGAATTCATTTTGGTACTTTGTGCAGCTTTTACTGCGGCTGCATCTAAACTGCTGTTGCCTGATGAATTGATCACACTCACATTAGTGATTTGCCCTGATGCAGATACTGAAAATGCTAAAGTAACAACACCTGTCTTACGCATCATTCTTTCTCTCTGTGGATAACTATTTTGAGCTCGTTGCTGTAAAGCCTTTTGTAATTGTGCTTTATAAGCACCAATTTCACTGCCAGAAGCACTTGATCCACTACCACTAGATGTTCCAGTTGTTGCTGTTGATGCCGTAGAGCCATTTAAAGTACCTTGTTTTACATTATTGCTCTGAATTGGTGCGGGTACTGCTTTTGCTACAATACCTTGCCTTACTTCAGGTGCTTTTTCCAATGCTTTAATAGGTTTCTTAATTTCTTTCGGTTTCTCAGGTTCTTTACGCTTCTCTTCTTTTGGTTTTTCTTTCGGCTTTGGCTTTTCTTTAGGCTTTGGTTTCTCAATAGGTTTTACAGGCTCAGGAATTGGTTCTGGTTCTTTCTCTTCTGGCTCTGGTTCAGGCTCTGGCTCTTTTACTTTTTCTGGCTCTGGCTGTTCTTCTACAACATTTTCAGGTGCTGTTGCAACCGCTGGCTGTTCTAGCAATACAGCCATCATTTCCATCGAAATACTCGTTACTTCTTCGACAGGATGTTCTGGTTTTGGCTGATTAGCAAGCCACCAAACTCCCGAAAACAAAGCACTATGTGCAACTAAAGAAACAACAAAACCAACCCGAGAATATTTTTTTTCCATTTTCTCGCCCTATTTTGCTGTTTCTTTCTTCGTTACAATTGCGACATTTTTAATCTCATTGGCAGCTAATAAATCAGTCAGCTCAACAAATTTCTCAAATGCGACTGCACCATCTACTTTTAATGTTACTTTTTGAGTTTTATCCCAAGTTGAAATTTCACTATTCAGCATCTCTTTAGTGATAGGTTTATCATTGTAGAAAAACTCATTGTTTTCTGTAATAGTCAGTAATTTAGCAAGTTCATCGGCTTTCATTGCTTGAGTTGTTGAAGCTTTTGGCACATTTACCTGAATTTTTCCTTGAGAAATAAAGGAAGCAGTAACAAGCACAATCGCAAGTAAAACCAACATAATATCAATGAAAGGAATAATATTGATTTCATCAAATTTTTTCATAATTTCTTATCTCAAATGGTAAATTTATTCGTAAAAATAACCGCTTAACTACGTGATTTACGCACATCTAGGGCTTGCCATTTGAGTTTATTTTCTTCTACTCTACGCCCAAAACCGTTGTAGAACATCATTGCTGGAATCGCCACCAAAATACCAACTGCAGTCGCTTTAAGTGCGAGAGATAAATGCACCATTATAGATGCAGCATCAATTTCACCACCTGAATGACCTAATTCATAGAATGTTAAAAGAATACCAATTACTGTACCTAATAAGCCAACATAAGGCGCATTAGAACCAATCGTTGAAATTGTTGTTAAGTTATGGGTTAAATCAATCTCTAGCTCTTGTAAGGTTTCATAGCTAGTTACGTTCACCTTACGATAAAACAGAATGCGTTCAATGATCTTAGCAAATAGAATCAAGCTCATTAGACCAAGTAGGCCTAAAATGATGTAATCAATATATTGTTGTAAAAAGTGAAATAGTTGTTCCATAGTATAAAATCTTCCCTTTGAGTAAAAATAAAAAACACATAAGGTTATTTATGTATTTGAGAATAGTTCGTATTATATGACTTTGAGTTGAAAGTTCAACTGAAATTCATTATGCGAATCATTCATTTAGTGATATATTCTGCCTCTCATTGCTTATTTTTTTAGGGAAAATATGGAAGAAACTTTTATTGAAATAACCCCACAGCAAGCTTGGGAAATGATGCAAAATGAAGACGCTGTTTTAGTCGATATTCGAGATGCTATTCGCTTTAATCACAGCCACCCACAAGATGCGTTTCATTTAACCAATTATAGCTATGGTAAATTTTTAGACGAATATGATTATGATCAGCCAATTCTCGTAAGTTGCTATCACGGAGTAAGTAGTCGTAATACAGCTCAATACTTAGTCGAACAAGGTTTTGAGCGTGTTTATAGTGTTAAAGGTGGTTTTGAAGGTTGGGTAAGAGCGGAGCTCCCGATAGAAACTGCTTACTAACTAACAACAAGCGGTAAGATATAGCCAAAACATTGCAAAAAATGGGTATAAATTCACCGCTTATTACAATGTATTATAAAGGAAACATTATGTGGAAAGAGATATTGCTAAACTACGGTATTTTCTTATTAGAACTCTTAACCGTATTTGGTGTTGTTGCTGTTGTAATGATGATTATTCTTGAAAGCCGCAAACAACCAGAAGCAGGTACGATCACGATTACAAATTTAACTGAAAAGTATCAAGAACAAGAAAAAACACTAAATAGCTTATTTTTAAGCGAAGCGGAACAAAAACATTTAGAAAAACAAGAAAAAAAATCTCAAAAAGAGAAAGCTAAAGTAGAAAAGAAACGTTTAAAAGCAGGTGAAGAACCTGCCGAAGAAACGAAATCACGCCTTTTCATCTTAAATTTTAATGGAGATATTCACGCTAGTGCAGTAAGTTGCCTACGTAAAGAAATTGATGCTTTGATTTCGCTAGTTAATCCAGAAAAAGATGAAGTCTTATTAAAATTAGAAAGTCCTGGTGGTGTTGTACATGGCTATGGCCTAGCCGCATCACAATTACAACGTTTAAAAATGCGTAATATTCCCTTAACTATTGCCGTAGATAAAGTTGCAGCAAGTGGGGGGTATATGATGGCTTGCGTTGCAGATAAAATTATTTCTGCACCTTTTGCTGTAATTGGCTCTATTGGTGTTGTTGCTCAAGTACCAAATATTCATCGTTTATTAAAGAAAAATGAGATTGATGTTGATGTAATGACAGCTGGTGAATATAAACGCACAGTAACTTTTGTAGGGGAAAATACAGAGAAAGGTAAGCAAAAATTCCAGCAAGAATTGGAAGAAACACATCAACTATTTAAACAATTTGTACAAGAAAATCGCCCACAAGTCGAAATTGAAAAAGTTGCAACAGGGGAACATTGGTTTGG
Organism: Ursidibacter sp. B-7004-1; assembly: GCF_053654055.1. NCBI lineage: Bacteria > Pseudomonadati > Pseudomonadota > Gammaproteobacteria > Pasteurellales > Pasteurellaceae > Ursidibacter > Ursidibacter sp. B-7004-1. The sequence continues at coordinate 23,632 of NZ_JBSIUP010000003.1, forward strand.
TACACAAGCGATTAAATTGAATCTTGTCGATGAAATCTCAACAAGCGATGACATTGTTCTCAATTCGATCAAGGGAAAAGATGTTATTGAAGTAAAATATCGTCAGAAGAAGAAACTGGCTCAACGACTAGGCGATCAAGTAGAATCACGCATTGAAAATTTGGTTGCTAAATTTTTACATAAGAATCGTTCACCAATGTTATAAAAATGACAATATTTTTATTGTGTAAAATTTTTCAAATTGATGAAGAAATAGACTTCCAAAATCGCTAAAAAATGCGTATTATACGCACCCTTAAATCAAAAGGATATTTTCCTTATGGAAAAGGGATGAAAAAATGTACGGTTTTAAACCGTACTTTTTATTTGGCTCACGCTCTTGTGAAATCTGCTTTTATTTTAATCAAGGGATACTGCAATGCAAATAGGGCAATATGCTATTAAAAATCGTATTTTCCTAGCCCCAATGGCAGGCATTACGGATCAACCATTCCGTCGATTATGTAGCCAATTAGGAGCAGGTTTAACATTCTCAGAGATGATGTCCACAAATCCTGATGTATGGCATACCGAAAAATCGAAGTTACGCTTAGCGCATCATCACGAAATTGGTATCAATGCCGTACAAATAGCAGGTTCTGATCCTACTGAAATGGCAAATGCTGCAAAAGTGAATGTTGAGTATGGGGCAAATATTATTGATATCAATATGGGGTGCCCAGCTAAAAAGGTAAATAAAAAAATGGCAGGTTCTGCCCTTTTGCGTGAACCAGAATTAGTTGCTCGTATTCTCGATAGTGTAGTAAAAGCTGTTGATGTGCCTGTAACATTAAAAATTAGAACAGGTTGGGATCCTGAAAATCGAAACTGCCTAGAGATTGCTCAAATAGCTGAGAAAGCAGGTATATCTGCACTAACAATTCACGGACGTACTCGTAGTTGCCTATTTGAAGGTGAAGCCGAATATGATTCGATAAAAGCTGTCAAGCAATCAGTTTCGATACCCATTATTGCCAATGGAGATATTACTTCTGCTCCAAAAGCACAACAAGTTCTTGATTATACAGGAGCTGATGCAGTGATGATTGGTCGTGGAAGTTTTGGCTATCCTTGGTTATTTAAGGAAGTGGGAGACTTCTTAGAGAAAGGGGAGTATTCATCTATTTCAATAGATGACAAGTGCCAACTAATGCTTAAGCATATTGATGATCTTTACCAGTTTTACGGTGAAGAAAAAGGTTATCGTATTGCTCGAAAACACGTTGGTTGGTATGTGGAAACATTAAGCCCAAACTCAAATTTTAAACGTACTTTTAATGCTTTAAGCTCAACTTCAGAGCAAATGCAAGCATTAGAAGATTTTGTAAAATTGATTCGAGAGAATCCTAATAAGTTGGATAAAAAGTAATGTTAGAACAACAAACAACAAACCCATTAACAGTATCAATGCTTAATGCACAAGCTCAACAAGTGAATAAACCACTTCGTGATAATGTGAAACAAGCAGTTAGAAATTATTTATCTCAATTAAATGGTGAAGATCCAACAGAATTATATGAGTTGGTTTTATCTGAGATTGAACACCCAATGTTAGATATGGTTATGCAATATACACGTGGAAACCAAACTCGTGCAGCGACAATGCTAGGCATTAACCGCGGTACATTACGTAAAAAATTAAAAAAATACGGTATGGGCTAACCTATATTATTTACTAATAACAATCCGTAAATGAAACGTACGGATCGTTATTTTTAGGTGTAATGGATAACTCAACTTTTGTCCATTACACCTTTTTATTATTTATCTTTATTCGTTTCTGTTGAAGAAGTTTGCGCTTTAGATTTTTCTTCTTCACTTAACACAACAGCTCCCGCACTTGTACGGCGTTGTAATTCGTGATTTTGCAGTAAAGCATTAATTCTACGCTGTTGATACTCTAATTGTTGCTCAGTTGGTTGATCTTTTGCTGGTGCATTATAACTAACCTGTTGAACCGAGTTGGTAAATGGTAAAGTCTGTAATACAGGTTGCTCAGTAGCAGCAACTTCTTCACCACCATTAAAGGTATTAACGCCAATAACCGCCATTAAACACACAGATGCAGCAACACCTGCTTGCATTAAAGGTGTTCCCCAACGTTTTAACTTGAGTAATAAACCTTTTGGTTTTGCACTTTCAGCAGTTTTTTCAATTTCTTCATTTTCAAGCAAAGCTTCCATCTTCGCAGAGAAATCATTGCCTAAAAGAATATCTTCACCACGCATTACACTACGAATTGTGTGATAATTTGCCCATTTTTGTTGTAGCTCTTCACTTTTACATAATGTATCGGTAAATTCTCCATTCACATTATGTCCGTCTATATAGGCGGAAAGTGTTTCTCGTTGTTGCATAGATAACTCCAATGATATTTAAATCTGTTGCATTAAAGGATTAACTTTCGCATCAATCGCTTCTCTAGCTCTAAAAATTCGTGAGCGAACAGTCCCCACAGGACACTGCATCACTTCCGCAATTTCTTCATAACTTAACCCATCAATTTCCCGCAAAGTAATCGCAGTTTTTAATTCATCAGGTAAGTTTTCAATCGTATCAAATACAATTCGTTTTAATTCTTCTGATAACACCAAATTTTCTGGGGTATCTGCTTCTCTTAATTGAACGCCACTATCATAACTTTCAGCATCTTCGGCTAAAATATCTTCTTTAGGTGGTCTTCTACCTAAAGCAGTTAGATGATTTTTTGCGGTGTTTACAGCAATTCGGTAAAGCCAAGTATAGAAAGCACTTTCACCACGGAAAGATTCTAATGAACGATAGGCTTTAATAAAAGATTCTTGCACAATATCAGGAATGTCATCTCGTGAGACATAGCGTGTTAGCAACCCTGCTACTCTATTTTGATAACGTACGACGAGTAAATTAAATGCTTTTTTATCACCTTGTTGTGCACGTTCAACCAATGCCTGATCGGTTATTTGTTCACTCATCTATTTGCGTTCTCCTAACTTCTACGCGTAGATTCTTTCTTATGCACGCTCTGTTAGTGCGTAAATTGACTAGAAAGTTCATAAAAATAGTTCAATTGATTAAAAATTACTCTCTTATTTTAGGTTTTTTAAAAATACCAAATAATAAGCATAACCCACTGATTATAAAAATACTCCAATGCCCCAAACGAGCAAATAAAGTTTCCCCTTTAATTGCTGAGATTTTCATCGTTAATGTTGTTGATTCAAATTGTGGTGCTTGAGCGATAACTTGCCCCAAGTGATCAACAAATGCAGTAATTCCCGTATTTGTCGCACGAATAAGCGGTTTACCCAGCTCCAATGCTCTCATTCTCGCCATTTGAAAATGTTGCCAAGGCCCTTGACTCTCTCCAAACCACGCATCATTTGAAATCGTCAATAAATAATCGGCATTATGTATCTTTTGATTTTGTTGGACTTGATGACCAAAAATAATTTCATAGCAAATTGCCACATTAAAACGCTGTTGAGCAACTAATAATGGTGCTTGAATAAAATCACCTTGAGATAAGTTAATAGGTAATATAAAAATCTCTCTCATCCAATCTAATAACCGCCCAAACGGCACATACTCACCAAAAGGAACGAGATGATGTTTATTATAACGTGCTGCTCTATACAAAGAATAAGGTTCTTTCGGATCACCTAATACCACTGCACTATTAAACAATCCTTGTTGGCTTTGATAGAATGTTCCAATAATAATTTGGCTTTGTTTTATTTGGGCAATCCGATCTAACCGAGTTAATAATGGCTCAATTTGCTGTTCTAACGCAGGAATGGCAGATTCTGGCAACACGATGACATCACTCTTACCTAATAATGGTTGAATTAAACGAGAGTAAGTTTGCACCGTAAAATCAAAATGTGCAGGATCCCACTTCATTTTCTGTTCAATATTTCCTTGAACAAGGCTAATTGTGGTAGGCTCTTTCTGCTTATCTATTTCAATAAAAGAGAAAAACTTTGTAGTAAAAGCGATAAGTAATATCATCACTAAATTAGCTGTACAAGCGGTTGGATACTGGCGATCTTTTGCAAATTTGTGAAAAATCCACACAATATAACCGCTTACCAGCATCACAAAAAAGGTTAGCCCTTCCACTCCAAATAGCGGAGCGATTCCCCAAAATAGGCTATCAATTTGTGTATAACCAAATTGTAGCCAAGGAAATCCCGTAAAGACAACCCCTCGTAAATATTCTGTCAAGGTAAAGACACTAGCAATAATCCAAGGGCTACGCCACTGAAAGCGTTGTAGTAAGTAACTGAATAATAAATAATAAATAGCTAAATAACAGGCTAACAGTAATACTGCTAGATAGCTAACAATTTCAGGCACGCCACCAAACTGGATCATACTGACGTGTACCCAATTTACGCCAATCGTAAAATGGCTGACAGCCCATAAAAACGTAGCAATTAACGCAGTACGTTTCTCAGCCAATGTTGCCACCCAAATCAGCCCCATTGCTGAAATAAAAGCAACGACCCAATAGTCAAATGGGGAATAAGCGAGAGTCCCTATTCCCCCTGAAATTAAACCAATAAGATAAGCGGTAAGATTTGACGACTTTTTTGTAATAACCATTATTATGTTTCTCTACGGCTTATTTTTATTCGTGATTTCCATCTTTTTGTTGCATTAAAGCAAGCTGTTCATCGGTTACTGTAACTCGTAACTGAATTAAACGACGGCTATCGGCAGATGTTACCTTAAATAAAATTCCATTTAATTCAATAGTTTCTCCACGTTTTGGTAAATAACCAAAGGCTTGCAAGACTAAACCACCGACTGTATCCACTTCTTCATCATTAAATTGTGTAGCAAATTGCTGATTAAAGCGTTCAATATCTGTTAATGCTAATACAGCATAGCTATGTTGAGAAAGCTGACGAATTGGCTCAATTTCTTCTTCATCAAACTCATCTTCAATATTACCGACAATTTGCTCTAGAATATCTTCAATAGTTACTAACCCTGAAACTGCCCCAAATTCATCTACTACAATTGCCATATGAAAACGCTCTGAACGAAACTCTTTCAACATTCTATCCACGCGTTTACTTTCTGGCACAATAACTGCGGGGCGTAAAATTTCTTCCATATTAAATGGCTCAGAATCTGAACGTAGATATTTGAGTAATTCTTTAGCTAATAAAATACCTTCAATGGTATCTTTTCCATCTCTAATGACAGGAAAACGAGAGTGTGCCGACTCAATAATAATATCGACACAAGCATCTAATGGCTGATCTGCATCAATAAAAACAATTTGTGGGCGTGGGATCATTATGTCGCGAACACGCAATTCAGATATCTCCATTACGCCTTCTATCATCTCTTTAGTATCGGTATCTATAAGCTCATTTTCAGCAGAATCACGAATAACTTCGACAAGATCTTCACGATTTTTAGGTTCTTGTTGAAATAACCCACTAAACAAGGATTTAAAAAATGATTTTTTTTCTGAAGAGCTTATGCTCTGTTGGTCATCACTCATTTGGATATACTCATAAATAAATAAAACTTGAGAAAGCTATCACAATTTAGATAAAAAATCGACATTAGTTCGCATTCCTTGCTTTCTATTTACATAAATTTAGCATAGGATATACACAATTTTTTCGTTACATCGGATTTATAGGAGTTCATTTTATGAAATTAGCCAAAATTGCATTTACTCTGAGTGCTTTATTTATCAGTGCAACAACCTTAGCAGGAACAGTAAGTAGCTCATCTAATATCAATTTTTTAGCTTTTGATGGACAAAAAGTAAAAAAAAGCACCAAATTAGAAGTAAATGATAGTAACCAACATCAAGTTGTAGTCGAAGTTTCAAGTATTTACCACTCAGGTTCAGATAGCTCTTTCTTTGAATCACAACCAATCATCATTACATTTGCAGGTAGTACTGAAGATATTAAAATTACCGCACCTGATTTACGCACTGATAGCAATGTTGCCGAATTTAAAAAAACACCTAAATTCAGCGTAAAAACAGCATCTGGTAAAGAGTTAGAATATAAACACGATTACTTAAAAGGTGAAGGTTTTATGCCGAATGCGAACATTGTAGAAAACTTATCAAACTACAATAGTGGTAATAATATCGCCTCATTAAAATCACTTGCCGTTACCCCAATGGCAGCTATGATGCCAACATCAAATGGTAAAGCGACAAAAGGTAAAGTAATGGTTCAAGGTGAAAATATTGCAGAGCAGCAATTACAATACTGGTTCCAACAAGCCGATAAAGAAACCCAAAAACGTTTCTTAGATTGGGCGAAAAAACAGTAACCACTTACTATAAATCATAAAGTCTTGTAGGGATAATATCCCTAAAAAGTTAGACTAAATTTAATTAAAGGACTAGGTTCTATATTACACAGAACCGAGTCCTTTTAATTTTACTTGAATACACTCGTTATGCAGTGTAGGAAAAAAGGTTATTTTTTGCTGAATTATGCCTTCATAGAGAGAATAGAGGGCGTATATTTCCTATGTTCACTACCTATTTGAATTGATGAATAGCATTACTAACTTCATTGTCATTATAGATGGCTTGAATTGCATCTGTATATGCTTGATTTAAGACATTGTGGATCTCTTTATTACTTGCACCGAAAGCCCCCTCGTAAGAACGTGCAGTATTAAAGTTTTTATTAAAGTCTCCTCTTACCCCCTGTACTGCAACTTCAATATCTACATTAGCATTTACTTTGTAACGTAAATTCCCTTGTTCAACATCTGCAAAGAAACGTTTTATTTTGACTGTAACATTGGCATTTCCTGCACCTTGAACAATCGTAAAGCCTTTACTATTTAAATTTTGTTGCATTGCTTGTTGAAACAGATGAGAAACCTGCGGCACTGCATTTAAACGAATAATATTACCACTATCAGTATAACTCGCTACTTCTGCTGATGGGCGTAAATCCTGAGTCATTACATTCACTAACGCAGTTTGATTATTTGTGTTAAATACCGCCGTTGGTGCTGGCACATTAAATGTCAGAGTGTTTGACTGAGTTTGGCAACCAGCTAATACTGCTGTACCAAATAAAGAAACGACGAGCATTGCTTTTTTTGTAAGTTTCATAAAACCTTCCTTATAATGAGTAAATACGGGTAAAGTATAGTATTATCTTACTAAATTTCCAATCATTCAGGAGAAACAATGTCTGTACAACAAACTATTATTCAAAAATTAACTGAACAATTCACACCTAGTGTGCTCCAAGTTGAAAATGAAAGCCATCGCCATAGTTCTGGGCGTGGAGCGGAATCCCATTTTAAAGTAACTCTTGTTTCATCTCAATTCGAACAAATGCGTACGCTCACTCGTCATCGTAGTGTGTACCAATGCCTAGCAGATGAATTAGCTAATGGTGTTCACGCTTTAGCGTTACATACTTATACACAACAAGAGTGGATTGAACAAGGTGAAATAGCCCCCAAATCGACAAACTGTGTAGGACACGGCCATTAAATTTACGAACATTATACAAAACAGAAAAATCACTTGATTAGTCAATTAAATTTTTGTATAGTTTACAAAGATTTAAGAATGTGCATTTATATGCACATTTCAGACTGATGACAAACCCTAATTTGTTGTATTCAATAAACGGACACACGCAGTGTGTCCCTACACAACAAAATAAAATTTGTTATTTTTCAATCAGTTATAATTTTTCTTGTAGGGACTCACTGAGTGCGTCCGAATGAAAAAAGACTTTGTCAATAATCTGGAATGTGCATTTATATGCACATTTTTTATTGATTTGGTGAGATGTCCGAGTGGTTGAAGGAGCACGCCTGGAAAGCGTGTATATGGGAGACTGTATCGGGGGTTCGAATCCCCCTCTCACCGCCATATCAATAAATATATCTGTTTTCATATTCATAGATAATTCCTTGTTAAAATAACTTACCTCCAAACATTTTATTATGTTTGGAGTTTTTTTATTCCTTATATTTGGGGATGTTGGTAAATATGTTCTCTCCTATATATTTCGCATCTTTATTAAATTTCGGTAAAATAGACACAATTTTTTCTTATAAGGATTTCAATATGACCCAACTTAGCGTTGTTATTCTTGCTGCGGGTAAAGGTACTCGTATGTATTCAGATTTACCGAAGGTGTTACACTCAATTGCAGGTAAGCCGATGGTAAAACACGTAATTGATACCGCAAAACAGCTTGATGCCAAACAGATCCATTTAATTTATGGACACGGTGGCGATTTATTACAACAACGTTTAGCGAATGAGCCTGTGAATTGGGTGTTACAAGCCGAACAACTGGGAACAGGGCACGCAATGCAACAAGCTGCACCATTTTTTGCTGACGATGAAAACATTTTAATGGTGTACGGCGATTCTCCACTTATTACCAAAGCAACGTTAGAAAAACTTATTGCCGCTAAACCTGAAAATGGTATCGCATTACTTACCGTAGAGTTAGCTAATCCAACTGGTTACGGACGTATTATTCGTGAAAATGGTTCGGTGGTGGCAATAGTTGAGCAAAAAGATGCGAATCCTGAACAGTTAAAGATTCAAGAAATCAATACTGGCGTAATGGTGGCGAGTGGAGCAAGTTTCAAAAAGTGGCTGGCTCAGTTAAACAATAACAACGCACAGGGCGAATATTACATTACCGATGTGATTGCAATGGCAAATCGTGATGGTTTTAAAGTACAAGCAGTGCAAGCAACGGATTTAATGGAAGTTGAAGGTGCAAATAATCGCCTACAACTCGCCGCTTTAGAACGCTATTATCAGAAAACACAGGCTGAAAAATTATTGTTAGCTGGTGTGACAATTGTTGATCCACAACGTTTTGATCTGCGTGGAACAGTTTCCTACGGCAAAGATGTTTATATTGATGTGAATGTAGTGCTTGAAGGCGAAATTAAATTAGGTGATCGTGTCAAAATTGGTGTAGGTTCAGTGCTGAAAAACTGTGAAATTGGTGATGATGTAGAAATTAAACCTTATTCAGTCATTGAAGATAGCGTCATTGGTAAACAAGCTAAAATTGGTCCTTTCTCTCGTTTACGTCCTGGTACACAATTAGCAGAAGATACTCACGTTGGTAACTTTGTGGAAATTAAAAATGCACAAGTGGGTATAGGCTCAAAGGTTAATCATTTAGCTTATGTAGGTGATGCTGAAGTGGGTACAAATTGTAATATTGGTGCAGGTGTCATTACCTGTAACTATGATGGAGCGAATAAATTTAAAACAATCATTGGTGATGATGTATTTGTTGGTTCAGATAGCCAATTGGTCGCTCCAGTAACGATTGCAAGTGGCTCAACCATTGGTGCGGGTTCAACAGTAACTAAAGATGTGGCGGAAAAGGAATTAGTGATTACTCGTGTACCACAACGTCATATTCAAAATTGGCAACGTCCGACTAAGAAAAAAGCGTAGCAAATAAATAAGCGGTGTGAATAGCAAAATTTTTTGCAAAACGCACTGCTTGTTGTGAAATAGTTATAGCTTTTTTCCTGACTTTTCTGTAAAATCCGTCCGTTTTTTGTGCTTGCTTTTTCATTGAAAAAACAGTTCAAAAAACATTATTTTTATTAACCCAAAATCACACACATATCACAAACTGATTATCGGGGTGCTGTTAAAATAAACTGTTTTAATGGTCGATATACAGGATATGTGGAGGCAAAACCCTTCCCATAAAAATGGGAACTAACATAAAGGAAATTTCTTATGGCACAAGTATCTATGCGCGATATGCTTAACGCAGGCGTTCACTTCGGTCACCAAACTCGTTACTGGAACCCAAAAATGAAACCATTCATTTTCGGTGCGCGTAACGGTGTTCACATCATCAACTTAGAGAAAACATTACCATTATTCAACGATGCATTAGCGGAATTAACTCGCATTGCAAGTAACAATGGTAAAATTCTTTTCGTTGGTACAAAACGTGCAGCGTCTGACGCAGTAAAAGCAGCAGCAGTAGAGAGCCAACAGTTCTACGTAAACCACCGTTGGTTAGGTGGTATGTTGACTAACTGGAAAACAGTTCGTCAATCAATCAAACGCTTAAAAGATTTAGAAACTCAAACTCAAGACGGTACTTTCGATAAAATCACTAAGAAAGAAGCATTAATGCGTACTCGTGAGCTTGAGAAATTAGAATTAAGCTTAGGCGGTATTAAAGATATGGCTGGTCTTCCAGATGCAATTTTTGTAATCGGTGCAGACTACGAACATATCGCAATCAAAGAAGCAAACAACTTAGGTATTCCTGTATTTGCTATCGTTGATACTAACGCAAGCCCAGATGGCGTAAACTACGTTATCCCAGGTAACGATGACGCAGCTCGTGCGATCCAACTTTACTTAGATGCAGCAGTTGCAGCAATCAAAGAAGGTCGTGGTCAAGAAGTTGAAATCGTTGCAGAAGAAGCGGCTGAATAATCGTATTAAGGCATAAGCCCTATACACATTCGTAATTTGTGAAGCAGGGGCGACAATTCCCCTGCTTTCTTTGTTTATATTTAAGAGGAATAAAAAATGGCTGAAATTACAGCATCTCTAGTAAAAGAACTTCGTGAGCGTACCGGCGCTGGAATGATGGAATGTAAAAAAGCGTTAGTAGAAGCAAACGGTGATATCGAGTTAGCAATCGATAATATGCGTAAATCTGGTCAAGCGAAAGCAGCTAAGAAAGCAGGTAATATTGCAGCTGAAGGTGTAATCTTAGCTCGTGTTGGTGCTGGTTTTGGTGTATTAGTTGAAATGAACTGCCAAACTGACTTCGTAGCAAAAGACGCTGGTTTCTTAGGTTTAGCAAATGAAGTTGCTGACTACGCATTAGCAAACAAAGGTATCTCAATTGAAGCATTAGCTGCACAATTCGAAGAACAACGTGTCGCTTTAGTTGCTAAAATTGGTGAGAATATGAACATTCGTCGTGTTCAATACTTAGATGGTAAAGTGATTGCACAATACTTACACGGTGCGAAAATCGGTGTATTAGTAGCTGGTGAAGGTTCAGAAGAAGAATTGAAGAAAGTTGCAATGCACGTTGCTGCATCTAAACCTGAATTCGTAAACCCAGAAGACGTATCTGCTGATGTTGTGGCAAAAGAGCGTGAAATCCAAATCGAAATTGCAATGAACTCAGGTAAACCAAAAGAAATTGCTGAGAAAATGGTTGAAGGCCGTATGGCTAAATTCACAGGTGAAGTATCATTAACAGGTCAAGCATTTGTAATGGATCCTTCACAATCAGTAGGTAGCTACTTAAAATCAGTAAATACTTCTGTATCTAACTTCATTCGTTTAGAAGTGGGTGAAGGTATTGAGAAAGTTGAAGAAGATTTTGCAGCAGAAGTTGCTAAAATCACTGGCGGTAACGCTTAACACTTTAGCGAATAACTAGAACGAAAAACCGAGCATTTGGCTCGGTTTTTTGCTAGTAAGAAGCAGGAGGTAATGGATAAAATAGTTGCTAATAATATTTTTCTTATATTGTTAGAAACTCTTTTTATGGGAGGTAAATTAGCATTTTATCTACTATACCTATATTGCGATTGCTAAAAATATATCCTAATAGGATAAATTATAATGATAATTTCAATAACCTTGCCACATTCTCTGCTGTTGAAATTAAGTTATCTTTCCCTGCTTTCAGTGTTGCATCTAGCGAATCCAACTGTCGAATTATAGGAAAGACAGCATCAATACCACATTGATAAACAACAGAGTAATCTTCTTTCAAACAACCCGTTATTGCAATAACAGGTTTTGCATATTGCTTAGCAACATTAGCAACGCCAATGGGCGTTTTACCTGAGACAGATTGAGCATCCATTCTGCCTTCCCCAGTAATGACTAAATCTGCAACTTTGATTTTCTCGCTTAATCCCACCGCATCAATCACAATTTTAACCCCAGATTGCAATTTTATTTTTGGTAACAACAATAAGCCTCCACCCATTCCTCCAGCTGCTCCTGCCCCACTCTTATCCGCAATATTTAAGCCAAATTGACTTTCAACTTTCTTCGCAAAATGACACAAAGCACGATCAAGAATATCCACCATTTCAGCCGTTGCTCCTTTTTGAGGACCAAAAATAGCAGAAGCCCCCATCTCGCCACAAAGAGGATTATTCACATCACAAGCCACGTCAAACTCAACGTTAGCTAATCTAGCATCAAGGCAAGATAGGTCAATACTGTCGATCTGAGCGAGTTGTTCTCCCCCAAAGCCAATTTCTTTGCCCATATTATCTTTAAATTGCCCCCCTAATGCTTGGAGCATACCTACCCCAGCATCATTAGTCGCACTTCCACCTATACCTAATATAATTTTGGAAACACCTTTCTCTAGGGCAGCTTTAATCAACTGCCCAGTACCATAGCTAGTAGTTTTTAATGGATTTCGTTGCTCAACAGGTACCAGATGCAAACCTGAGGCTTCAGCCATCTCAATAAAGGCAATTTTGCGATCTTTTGATATACCCCAAACCGCATCAACTACATTACCAAGCGGTGCGATAACTGATGTTTTTTGCAAATCTCCCGATGTGGCATCTGTTAAAGATTGAACTGTACCTTCGCCACCATCAGCCATTGGAACTAATTGATAGTTAGCATTTGGATATATACGACTAAATCCAATCTGAATAGCTTGAGCAACTTCTAACGCACTCAAACTTTCTTTAAAAGAATCAGGGGCAATAACAATGTTCATTGAATATCCTTATAATAATACGAGAGAAAGTAAATAGACAGTTAGCATTCCCACTGTTCCCATAATAAAGGTTAAAGCTGTTTGTGTTCTGTAACCTTGTTGAGGAGTTAATTTTGTAAAGTTAGTTACGACCCAATAATAGCTATCATTGGCGTGAGAAACACACATTGCACCTGCAGCAATAGCCATAACCGTTAAAGCAGCAGCCATATCGCTAGTTAGCCCTAAGGCATTCATTAAGGAATCACTAGCATCAAATCCACCCATAATTGATGCGGTTGTAATAATTGCAACAGTAGAGCTACCCTGTGCAGTTTTTAAAATAGCCGAAATAAGGAATGGGAAGAAAATACCAGCACTACTGATAATATGAGCATTCTCTTTAATATATTCTACAAATCCAGCTTGAGTAATAACATTACCAAGAACACCACCAGCAGCTGTAATAAATAATATAGGTCCTACAACTTTTAATGTATCATTAGTTAAACTATCAAACTCAGCAATTTTTTTACTTTGAACTAATAACAACACTGCAAAAATAACACCAATGGCTAAAGCGATAATTGGATTTCCTAAGAATTGAATAAAAATTCCAATATCTCCACTTAATCCCATAATTTTTGCAACAGAACCTAAAGCCATTAATAAAATTGGTGCAATAATAGGTGCCAGACTTAAAAAACCACTCGGTAATTTTCCATAATGCTTAATTAATTCATCGTAGCTTTGATGTATAGCATCATCAGAACCTTTTTCATCAGAAATAATAATAGTTTTGCTTACTCGTTTCGCAAAAAAGTAGCTAGCAACCAATACAGGAAAAGAAACTAAGATCCCCATTAAGATCACTAATAATAGATTATTACCCAACCCAATAGCACCAGCTGCAGCAATTGGACCTGGGGTAGGGGGAATAAATACGTGAGATGCATATAAACCTGCACTTAGTGCAACAGCCATTCCAACAGGACTTGCAGCTATTTTTCTGCGAATAGCTTCTCTAATAGGATTCAAGACTACAAAACCGCTATCACAAAAAACAGGAATACCAACTACCCAGCCCATTATCAACATTGCTAATTCAGGCCTTTTCTGACCAACAAATTTAATAACCATATCAGCTAGTTTTAGTGCTGCTCCTGTTTTTTCTAAAATTGTACCAATGATTGCCCCAAAAATAATGACGATACCAATACTTTTAAACGTGCCACTAAATCCAGTTCCAATAAGTGCAGGAATTTTATCTAAAGGAATCCCTGCAACCAATGCTAGTCCAAGTGAAACACTCATCAATGCTAAAAATGGATGGACTTTCAATTTAGCTATTGACCATATCATTATAATAATTGCAATAACAAAACTGATAATCAATGTAATACCAGTCATATAAAGCTCCTTTTGGTTATCTTTGTTAAAGTTACTTTATTATTTGGTAAAAGTATAAAAATTTCTTTGTATATAAATACAAAAATATACGTAATAAATCGAATTGTTTTATATAAAAACCCAAAACATCAGTACCAAATTGAACCTAAATATAAAATAAATTTTTCATCTATCTTATTGAAAGATAAAGAAGTAATTCGTTCTATCTTATCTAGCCGATAACGTAATGTATTGGGGTGTATAAATAACTTTTGGGAAGCGTGAACAAGATCACAGTTTGATAAAAAATAGCATTGTAGGCTTTTTAAAAGAAGGTGGTTTTCATCTTGCTCTAATAGTTTTTTAAATGGTTTTAATAATTCTTTTGCTTGCCAGCTATCGCTAAACTCTTGAAAAAGAGATGGTATTTTGTACTCATCAAACATAACCAATTTTTTCTTAGGTGCAATACGCTCGATGTGAATTAAAGTACTATAAGCGGTCTGATAAGAAATATAGGCTAGACAAAATTCTTTTACTTTTGCTCCAACCACGATATGCCCTTGTATATTTAAAGTAGAAAATATCTGTGAAATATCTCTACACAAGTTTTTATCTCGTGTCTCTTCTTTTAATAATGCGAGTTTATCAATCTCAATAACTGCAATAAATAATGTAGGGTAATGATATTCAAAATACGATAATAATTTTTGCAATAATTCTGGAGTAACGTTCTTTATTTTGAGTAGTACAACAGATATAGGTTGATAAATATTGATTTTCCAAAAGTCAGCTTGTTGTTTTATTTGTTCTGGTGTTAGTGTTGCGCTTAATAATCCTTTAATAAACTCTTCTTTATAACGTTTTTTCCAAATATCTTTTTCAATCTCAAAAGATTGTTCCATAATCAATTCAGCAGCCATTTTTACTAACTGAGCATACTGTCTTATTTCTTTAGGATTACCTGAAATACCAACGACACCAACTGTATTACCAAAATAATTTAAAGGTAAATTTATCCCTTCTTTTACTTCATCATTCCATAATTTAACTAAATCACTATCAATTTCCGTTATCTGATTTTTTCGTAATGAGAGTATTGCTCCTGTATGTTTTTGATTAAGGCGGCTAGGATCTCCAGAAGCAATAATAATGCCATTTTCATCCATTACATTTACAGAATAAGGAATGATTTGCATAGCTCTCTTGACGATTAAATTTGCAATAGATTTACTTAGTTTCATCACTTTTCCTTCTGTAAAAATAGATGATTTTAAATTAAGCTCTTACCGAATAAACCTTAAACTTATTAGATTTTGCTAACAACTGATGTGAGCCAAAGGCTTGGTCTAATAAGTCTGGGTAAGGTAAAAAAGCGTTGGCGACAATACGCAATTCACCGCCTTTGTTTAAGTGTTGTTTTGACTGTGCAATAAGTGTTTCTACTGCACGGTAAGCGGTGTCGATACCATCGTGAAATGGTGGGTTAGAAATAATTAAATCGAAACGACCGTCAATATGAGAAAAGACATCACTGGCTAAAACTTCCCCGTCTAATTGATTTTCAGCTAATGTTCGCTGGCTAGAATGGATTGCCATTGCGTGAATATCCGACATTGTGAGCTTAATTTTCGGGAATTGTTGTTTTAAAGCAGCGCCGATAACACCTGAACCACAGCCTAGATCGAGTACTTTGCCTTTTAATCCATCTGATTTTGTAAAAGTAGAAAGCAATAGTTTTGATCCTGTATCTAATGCCGCAGAGCTAAATACCGCTGGCAACGCATAAACTATTAAATCTTCTAAGCGGTAAGATTTCCAGAATTTTTTACCATCAAAGCTCGGTTTTTCACTTAATGCAAAATGATATAAACCACAACGGCGTGCGGAGTCAATTTTGGCAATTTCGCCTAATGAAGAAAGCATTGTTTCAACAGATCGAACGCCAGCTCTATTCTCACCAATAATCAATAATTCTTGCCCAACTGGTGCGTTAGAAAGCCATTGTAATAATTGGAATTGGCACTCTTGCTTATTTTTAGTCCAGTAAAATACAGCTAGGTCTGCGGGCTGCTCACATTCCAACCCAAATATCACATCTTTATGTTGATTTGCATAATCAAAATAACTTGAGAAAACCGCAACATTTGTGGCTTTTGCACGAATGACATCAGCAAAGCGATCTCGCACATCGCCAAATAATAAAATACTTTTATTTTCAAATAACGCCAAATGACGTTCCAATACTTCACTTTCAAGAGATAACATAATTTTTCACTTTTTACTTAAAATAATTTCCGCATTTTACCGACTTTTGCTACCATTCCCCACAACTTTATGAGGAAATATGATGAATCGGCGAGATTTGCTGTTACAAGAGATGAATATTACCCAATGGGTGCTAACCAAACCACAGGTATTAAAGGGCGATGCACAAATTCGCTTAGCTCCACACATTAAATTTGTGGTGGTATGTGAAGAAGATTATCAACACTCTGGGTTATTTCAAGATATTTTGCGAGCTTTGGGTTTAAATACCAACCAATATCAATGGCTTAATATGGAGCAAGCAGTCCGCCTTGCTTTAACTCACTCGCCTTATTTTTGGTTAATTCAGCCTGAACAACAAGCGGCTACTTTTACAAAAAAATTTGCCAATCAAACCGCTTGGCAAAGCTCGTCTTGGCAAAGTCTTCAACTTGCTACAAATAAACGCCAATTTTGGCAACAGATTGAACCATTTACCTTAAATACTGAAAATGACTACAATTAGCCCTATTATTGATAGCGACTTTAGCCGCCTATTTGAGATTGAGCAACAAGCCCATTTAGTACCTTGGAGTAAGGGAACGTTGCTCAATAATCAAGGGGAACGTTATCTTAATTTAAAACTATCTATTGAAAACCAAATTGTTGCCTTTGCGATTTGCCAAAAAGTGCTAGATGAAGCAACATTATTTAACATTGCCGTTGCCCCAGAATTTCAAGGAAAAGGCTACGGAAAAAAATTGCTAGAATCGCTTATTCAACAATTACAACAACGGAACGTACTAACTCTATGGCTTGAAGTGCGAGAATCGAATCAAACGGCTCGCCAACTCTACGATAAATTAGGCTTTAATGAAGTTACCTTACGCAAAAATTACTACCCTACCCCAACAGGTGAGCGAGAGAATGCAGTTGTGATGGCACTTTATCTTTAATCCACCTAATCTACTCAAAGATGATAGAATAAGCGGTCAGATCAAATAATTATTTTACAATGAGACATTTATGAATACCCCAACATTTGAAGAATTAGATTTAAGTCCAGAATTACTCAAAGCATTAGCGAAAAAAGGCTATAACCGCCCAACCAGTATCCAACAACAAACTATTCCAGCCGCTCTCGAAGGTAGAGATGTGTTAGGCTCAGCACCTACGGGGACAGGAAAAACTGCGGCATTTTTACTCCCAGCTATCCAGCACTTACTTGATCATCCTCGTCGTAAACCTGGTCCACCTCGCATTTTAGTTTTAACACCAACACGAGAATTAGCAATGCAAGTGGCAGAACAAACAGAAGAATTGGCTCAATTTACTAATTTGAAAATTACTACTATTACAGGTGGTGTGGCTTATCAAAACCACGGTGAAGTCTTTAATACTAACCAAGATCTTGTGGTGGCAACACCAGGACGTTTATTGCAATATATCAAGGAAGAAAATTTCGACTGCCGTTCTGTTGAAGTGCTAATCTTTGACGAAGCCGACCGAATGCTACAAATGGGATTTGGTCAAGATGCAGAGA
Source organism: Ursidibacter sp. B-7004-1 (assembly GCF_053654055.1). Classification (NCBI taxonomy): domain Bacteria; kingdom Pseudomonadati; phylum Pseudomonadota; class Gammaproteobacteria; order Pasteurellales; family Pasteurellaceae; genus Ursidibacter; species Ursidibacter sp. B-7004-1. The sequence goes on from NZ_JBSIUP010000003.1 coordinate 41,563, forward strand.
CTATTGCAGCCGAAACACGTTGGCGTAAATATACTTGGTTATTTTCGGCAACCCTTGAAGGTGAATTATTAGTAGATTTTGCTCAACGAATTTTAACTAATCCACTAGAAATTGATGCTGAACCAAGCCGTAGAGAACGTAAGAAAATCCAACAATGGTATTATCACGCCGATAATCTTGAACATAAAACCAAACTATTGGCTCGTCTAATTGGAAACTTTGAAGTAGAACGTGGGATTGTGTTTGTACGTCGCCGAGAAGCTGTTAGAGAATTAAGTGAAACCTTGCGTAAACGTGGTATTCGCTCGACCTATTTAGAAGGAGAAATGGCACAAACACAACGTAACCAGTCGATTACACGCTTAAAAGAAGGGATTGTTAATATATTGGTAGCCACAGATGTTGCCGCTCGTGGAATAGATATTGATGATGTCGATTTTGTTATTAACTTTGATTTGCCATATAGTGCAGATACCTATTTACACCGTATCGGACGTACTGCACGAGCAGGGAAAAAAGGCTCGGCAGTTTCTTTGGTTGAAGCTCACGATTATAAATTACTTGGCAAAATCCAACGTTATACCGAAGAAGTATTGAAACCTCGTTTGATTGAAGGTTTAGAACCTCGTACTAAAGCCCCCAAAGATGGTGAGATCATTAGTGTAACGAAAAAAGAAAAAGCACGCATTAAGAAGAAAAAAGAAGATAAAAAAGAGGCTGCTAAGAAAAAAGTAAAAGTTCGCCATAAAGATACCAAAAATATTGGTAAACGGAGAAAACCAAGCATAGAATAGGATCAATCTTTTACACTATGATGTATTGTGTAACTCAATATAACACATACATCCTGTGGAAAATATACCTGTTTATTCAGCTTAGTTTGGATAAGTACTTGTCGACGACAATAAACGTATCTTAGCTTACTGCCTGAGTTTACGATGTATTATTACCAAGCTCTTTGACTAAAGTCTATTTAGTCCATCACGCCGTATAGTAGATAAATAATTGTTACCAACTTTTTGTCTACTATACTTTTGTTCTATATGCTGTTTTTAATGGTGGTTTACTTCACTTCTCTAATCATAATTTCTGAAGGAATAACACTACCTTGCCAGTAGAGTTCAGCTGCTACTTTTGATGCTAACTCTGCATAAGCTTGGCTGATTTCGTGATTAGGATCTGCAACGACTGTCGGTGTGCCGTTATCAAGATCTTCACGCAGACGAATATGCAATGGTAATTGACCTAATACTTGCGTTTTATATTTTTCTGCAACACGATTTGCCCCACCTGTACCAAAAATATGTTCGTGATGCCCACAATTTGAACAAATGTGTACACTCATATTCTCAACAATACCTAATACTGGTACAGATACTCGCTCGAACATTGCTATCCCTTTAATCGCATCAAGTAAGGCAATATCTTGTGGAGTAGTAACTACCACAGCACCCGTAACAGGAATTTGCTGAGAAAGCGTTAATTGAATATCCCCCGTACCTGGAGGCATATCAATAACTAGATAATCTAAATCAGGCCACCACGTTTCCTGTAATAACTGGCTTAATGCACTACTTGCCATTGGCCCACGCCAAATAGTCGCATTGTCAGGTTCCATTAGATAGCCGATAGAGTTCGAGTAAATGCCTTGTGCCTCAATCGGTGTGATATGCTTATTATCTGGTGATGTTGGGCGTTGATCTGCCGCACCTAACATATGCGGAACAGATGGACCATAAATATCCGCATCTAAAATCCCAACTCTTGCTCCTTGAGCTTTTAATGCCAAAGCTAAATTTACCGTAGTGGTTGATTTACCTACCCCACCTTTACCTGAAGTTACTGCAATAATATTTTTGACACCATTTACAGCAGGGTGATTGTTAGCACGTTTTAATGTAGCAATTTGATAATTAATTACCCATTTAACTGAGCTTGCATTGGTCGCTTGTTTTAACTTTTCTTCTGTTGCCTGTTTCAGTGCTTCAAACCCACTATTCCAAGCGAATGGCATTGTAAATTCAAGACGTAAAATTCCACCTGCTAATTCTGCTTTTTTAAGTGCATTCAATGCTAACAAATCTTTTTGTAACGTTAAGTGTGTAAATTGTTGAACAATCTCTTTAATTGTATTGAGCTGTTGTTCGGTAAGTTGGTTCATTGTGTATCCTTTTTTTGTCGATATAAATCTTTACTGTAAATCACTTCACTACTGTTATTCATTTTAATCCCTTGAATATCAGGTAATACCGTTACTCTCCGTTGATATTGGAAAAGCGGTAAGATAGCAATATCTTTTTGCAATTCATATACAGTATCCAATATTTTTTGCTCTCTCTCAGCTTGTGATAATGCTTCTGATTGTAAAGATTCCAATGATTGATTTACTCTTTCATTATGATAGCCGCTTTTATTATCGGGACTACTTGAATGAAACATTGTTAAAAAAGAGAGTGGATCTTCATAATCTGCACACCAGCCAGAGCGAATAAGTTGAAATTGTTGTGCATTACGTTTTGCTAATAATTCTTCCCAACTCACTGCTTGTTCATCGATCCTAAAAAGATCTGATTGCCCTAGCCTACGAGCAATGCGAGTTGCTATGGTATTGTGTGGTTTGTGATCATCATAGGTTAAACTAATTTGAATAGGTGATTTCACATCAATATCAATTTGGTGCAAAATTTGCTCTGCACTAAATTTCGGTAATGGACGCTCTGAATTTTCAAGCATTGTTTTGGGTAATACAAAATAATTAGCTATTCCCACACCATTAGCTATTTGAGATGTTGATAACATCGCTTGAATAGCTTGGCGAACTTCCTTTCGTTTCAACATTGGATCGTTAAAGTTAAATTCGTAAAAATAGGTACATAAACGGGGAAGCATTATTTGGTTACGAGTATAACTTGCCAGTGGATTCTCTACGATATCAAAACGGCTAGGGTTTTGAATGGTTGTAATCAGCTGGTATAACACTGTCTGGAAAGCAGTGTCAGACTGCTGCGATTGCAGGGTTAAAGTTGTTTTACTACGCTCTTTTATTCGGTAATCACCATTACTAATAAAGCCATATTCTTCAGGCTTTTGCCCACGATAAGTTGGTAGCAGTGCAATATGAGCCAACATTTTAGGAAAATTTGGATTAGCTTGAACTAATTGGATCTGTAAGGTATGAGAATTGAGTGCTTTAACCCCTAACTCATCACTTACTTTTGTGCCTTGAATAATTTCTTTCGCATTCTCAACGCCCATATAGATCAAATAATGAGCCAACGAAGAGCGATTATTTTTATCCGCAAGACGCTGCCAACTTGCGACAAAATCATCTGCAATGACTGCTTCACCATTCGACCATTTTGCTTGATCATCTAAGATAAAGAGCCAATTTTTATGATCATCACTAAAAAACTCCTTAGCGATTGCAGGAACAACTTCTCCAGCTGAATTAAATCGCATCAAACCGACAAGTAAATCACGAACAGGTGATGCGTCAGCCGTTGCTTTAATTAAATGTGGGTCAAGTTGTAAATGGGCAGAATAAATCGCACGCGTCAATTCAGTGGGGGATTTATCCATTTCTGAAATTGTTAGTTTCGGCTCTGTCTTTTGATCACAAGCCGTTATAAACCCTAAACAAGCGGTTAGTATTGTAAAAAATTTTGCAAATTTCACCGCTTATCTTCCTTTAGTGGTAAAGTTGATCCTAGACTTAATATTCATTATTTTTCTTAGTGAATTGATGTAAGTCCAGGGAATAAGTTGCTTAATCCCGCAACAATAATTTCAATGCCTAACGCCATTAAAATTAGCCCCATAATACGGGTAACAACATTTGAACCCGTCTTTCCTAAACGCTTAACTAATGGAGCAGAAAATCGGAATAAAATATAGCAAATAGCGGCAAATAGAATAATTGCAATACTAAAGCCGACATAATCTACCCACGAATGATAACGAGTACCCCAAACGATCGTAGAACCTATCGCCCCTGGCCCAGCCATAATTGGCATTGCTAATGGTACAACACCAAGATTTTCATACTCCGAAACATCTTCATTTCGTTCTTCTTTATTCTGTTTATGCTCACCCAATTTACCGCTAATCATTGTCATTGCAATACTTACAATCAAAAAGCCACCCGCAACACGGAAAGAATTTAATGAAATACTGAAAGCATCTAAGATCAGCTTACCAAAATAAAGGCTCACTAACAAAATCACGCCCACAGAAATTGAGGTAGTTAAATTTGTTCTATTGCGATCCGCTTCGTACTGATGTGCCGTCATACTGAAAAAGATCGGTAAAGTGCCGAACGGATTTACGATAGCGAATAATCCAATAAAGAATTGCAGATAAATAGCAAAATTAACAACAATTTCCACGAAAATGCCTATTTTGAACGAAAGATATAATTTTCTATTATATAAGCATATAGCAAAATCGCCAAAGAGCTTGCAAAAATTTACAACGAAAAAGAGAAAATAGGTCTATAATCTACCAATTACCTTATTTTTATTTGGGATATCACCTTTTATTCAGGAAATATAAAGAATGCGTTTAGATAAATTTATTGCAGAAAATACGGGATTAACTCGCTCACAAGCAACAAAAGCATTAAGAGCTGGACAAGTTACCGTTAATGGAATTGTTGAGAAAAATAGTGCTTTAAAAATTAGCGAACAAGATGAAATTTGCTTTGATGGAGAAACATTGGAGTGGGTAAGTGAAGGGCAATATTTTATGCTGTATAAACCACAAAACTGTGTCTGTTCTCACGATGATGGCGATTACCCAACTGTCTTTCAATTTTTTGATTACCCATTAACCGCCAAATTACATTGTGCAGGACGTTTAGATGCGGATACCACAGGCTTAGTACTCTTAACTGATGACGGTCAATGGTCGCATCGTATAACATCGCCTAAACATCATTGTGAAAAAACTTATTTAGTTACATTAGCTGATCCTATTGAGCCATTCTATGCCGAACAATTTGCTTCAGGAATTTTATTACGCGGTGAAAAAACATTAACAAAACCCGCGACCTTAGAAATTCTAGATGATTACAACGCCAATTTAACCATCAGCGAAGGTCGTTATCATCAAGTTAAACGAATGTTTGCCGCTTTAGGAAATAAAGTTATCGCTCTACATCGCTGGCGAATTGGTAATATAATTTTAGATCAATCCCTTGAAGAAGGGGAATTTAGGGCTTTAACAGAACAAGAAATAGCGAGTTTTTAATGAATACAACAAGACCAAACGGCTTTTTTGTCGTAATTTTAGGCTTACTCTCAATGCTCCCACCTCTTGCCATTGATATGTATCTGCCATCATTTTTAGATATTGCTCAAGATCTCAATGTTTCTCAAGAGAAAGTCCAAACTACCTTAGCAATTTTTACCTTTGGCTTTGCCATAGGACAACTTTTTTGGGGACCGATTGCAGATAGTTTCGGGCGAAAACCTATTATTCTATTAGGATTATCGGGGGGAGCTGTTGCTTCTTTTTTTCTCACTCAAGTTTCCAACATTGAGAACTTTTACCTATTACGTTTAATTCAAGGTTTATTTGGTGCAGCTCCTGCAGTGGTACTTGGGGCATTAGTACGAGATCTGTTTGACCGTAACCAATTTGCACGAATGATGTCCACGATTATGATTATTACAATGGTTGCCCCATTACTTGCTCCGATTATGGGTGGGCATATCGCCCATTGGTTCCATTGGCACGCTATTTTCTATCTACTAATGGCGATGGGAATTATTTGTGTCTGCCTGTTTGCCATAGGCGTGCCAGAAACCTTAAAAGCTGAAAATAAAATGCCACTAAATTTTGCTAAAGTATTAAAAAACTTTGCAGCACTAATCTCACATAAAGCAACTCTTGGTTATGTTTTAGTGGGTGGTCTTTCCTTTGCAGGAATGTTCTGCTTTCTGACATCAGGTTCACTCGTTTATATCGGTCTATATGGTGTTTCAGCGGAATATTTTGGCTACTTTTTTATGCTAAATATCGGTGTAATGATCGTAATGACCTTTATTAACGGGCGTTTAGTTACTAAAATCGGTTCGGAAAAAATGCTACGAATTGGTTTAACATTACAATTTATAGCTGGAATTTGGTTGGTCATTTCCGCCACATTACAACTAGGTTTATGGTCAATGGCAATTGGTGTTGCTGTTTTTGTCGGAATGGTTTCCACCATAGGTAGTAACGCATCAGCAGCTATTTTAGATCGCTATCCCCAAATGGCAGGAACAGCAAATGCCGTAGCAGGAACAGCTCGTTTTGGTATTGCCTCATTGATTGGTGCAGGGCTATCTCACATTCCATTAAGTACTGAACGACCAATGCTATATATGATGGCAAGTTGTACTTTTGTAGCATTTATTTGCTACTATTTTTTGGCTTGTCGTAATGCTGATTGATAGGATTTTCCTGTTAATATAGCAAATTTATAAATAGCCTTTACTATCTAATCTTCTATAAAGAACCTTATCTAGTAGATAAGGTTCTATTAAATCAGACAAATACAAGATTTTATTCTGCAAATATCTAATATTTATCTATTTATTGCTTATCAAACAGAATAAAAAGAGCCATTTTGATTAAAAATAGCATTTTACTTTCATTTTGAGAGCAGTTATATTCCTTAACATTCAACAAGCGGTTGCTTTTATGAAAACATTTACATTCCGTTACCATTCTAGAATAGGAATATACTCAATCCCCTTCTCTATTAAAATGAGTGATACGGTTTTCAAATAGCATACTGCTTGTTTAGTTTTAATCACATTTTATTACTGAGTTGGAAAAGCTATGAAAAAAACGTTATACGAAAAATTGTTTGATGCCCATATTGTTCACGAAGCACCGGGCGAAACGCCCTTACTCTATATCAACCGCCATTTAGTTCACGAAGTAACATCTCCGCAAGCATTCGATGGGTTAAGAGCAATGGGACGTGAAGTACGCCAACCAACTAAAACCGTTGCAACAATGGATCACAACGTACCAACGGATAGTCGTGATTTAAGCGGTTCTGGTGAAATGGGACGTATTCAAATGGTAGAATTATCTAAAAATACAGACCAATTTGGCATTCAACTCTACGACATTAACCATATTAACCAAGGTATCGTACACGTTATGGGGCCAGAGCAAGGCTTAACCTTACCAGGAATGACCATTGTTTGTGGTGACTCTCATACTGCAACTCACGGTGCTTTCGGTGCATTAGCATTTGGTATTGGAACATCAGAAGTAGAACACGTTCTTGCCACCCAAACCGTTAAACAAGCTCGTGCAAAGAAAATGAAAATTGAAGTGCGTGGTAAAGTTCGTGAAGGTATTACAGCGAAAGATATTGTTCTTGCCATTATCGGTAAAACCACTATGGCAGGTGGTACAGGACACGTTGTGGAATTCTGTGGGGAAGCCATTCGTGATTTATCAATGGAAGGTCGTATGACCGTTTGTAATATGGCTATCGAATTAGGTGCAAAATCAGGCTTAATTGCCCCTGATGAAACCACCTTTGCTTATTTAAAAGATAAACCAAATGCTCCTAAAGGTGAAGACTGGGATAATGCCGTTGCCTACTGGAAAACATTACATACAGACGAAGGGGCAGAATTTGATACCGTTGTTACCTTAGAAGGTAATGAAATTGAACCTCAAATTACTTGGGGGACAAACCCAGGACACGTTATTGGTGTAAACGATGTAATTCCAAACCCTGCTGAAATGAGCGATCCTATTGAGCGCCAATCTGCAGAGAAAGCACTTGCTTATATGGATTTACCACACGGTATCAAATTAACTGATGTTTCTATTGACAAAGTCTTTATTGGCTCTTGTACAAACTCTCGTATTGAAGACCTACGAGCGGCGGCCGCTGTGGCTAAAGGGCGTAAAGTTGCAAATGGAGTACAAGCACTCGTTGTTCCAGGCTCAGGCTTAGTGCGTGAACAAGCAGAAAAAGAAGGCTTAGATAAGATTTTTATTGAAGCAGGGTTTGAATGGCGTCAGCCAGGTTGCTCAATGTGTTTGGCAATGAACCAAGACCGTTTAGCGCCAGGTGAGCGTTGTGCTTCAACCAGTAACCGTAACTTTGAAGGTCGTCAAGGTCGTGGTGGACGCACTCACTTAGTCAGCCCAGCAATGGCTGCTGCTGCAGCGGTATTCGGTAAATTTGTCGATATTCGCAAAGTTGAACTTCACTAATTATTTAATAAATCAATGTTACAAGCGGGCAGATTTTCAAAAAATTTTACTAAAAGTACCGCTTGTAAAACATAAAAAGAGAAAAGGACAGATAAAATGGCAAAAGAATTTAGACAACATACAGGCTTAGCTGTACCACTTGACGCATCAAATGTTGATACTGATGCAATTATTCCAAAACAGTTCTTACAAAAAGTAACTCGTGTCGGCTTTGGAGCACATTTATTCCACGAATGGCGTTTTTTAGATGATGAAGGTAAACAACCCAACCCTGATTTTGTGCTTAACTACCCACGTTATAAAGGTGCGAGTATCTTACTTGCTCGTGAGAATTTTGGCTGTGGCTCTTCTCGTGAACACGCACCTTGGGCATTAGATGATTACGGCATTCGAGCAATTATCGCACCAAGTTTCGCTGATATATTTTATGGTAATAGCTTAAATAACCAAATGTTGCCTATCCGTTTAAGCGAAGAAGAAGTTGATGAGCTGTTCAAATATGTCGTTGCGAATGAAGGCGCTGAAATTACCGTTGATCTTGAAGCACAAATTGTTGTAGCTAACGGCAAAACCTATCCTTTTGAAATTGATAGTTTCCGCCGCCACTGCTTATTAAATGGCTTGGACAACATTGGCTTAACGCTACAACACGAACAGAAAATTGCAGAGTACGAAAATAAAATTCCTGCTTTTTTAAGATAGCTCCATTGCAGTAAATATTTATAACCTAGCGTGTAGGTTTGGATAGAAATTAATCCTAACCTATACCTATTAGATGTTTTTTTATGCAAGTAAATACCTAAAACTAGATTTATAATAACTTTATCTTTATAATCTCGTCCGTTTTTCATTTCATCTATCCCCCCTTAGCTCAGTCGGTTAGAGCAGGCGACTCATAATCGCTTGGTCACTGGTTCAAGTCCGGTAGGGGGGACCATTTTAGAGTTTTTATACGTTCGCAACAGTAAAAAACATCAAGAAAATCAATCAAATATATTCTTTTTTTGTTCGCTTAGGTTCTTATGAGTTCGCTTGTATCCGCTTGTTTATGTAACTAATTGTGTAACTTTTTAAAAGTCGCTTTTTAATTAGTTACATCAAATAGGCTTATTCTTATTTAATACTTAGGAGCAAGCTATGGCTAAAACTGTAAAACCGCTTAATGAATTAAAAATCAAAAATCTAAAACCTAAAGATAAAGAATATTCCCTAGCAGATGGGAATAATCTTTATCTATCTATTTCACCACAGAACGCTAAAGTATGGCGTTTTGTCTATGTTCACCCAATTTCTAAAAAGAGACTGAAGAAAACTTTAGGCACTTTCCCCTTTATGCGACTAGCAGAAGCTAGAGAAATAGCAAGGCATCACAAAACCCTACTTTTAAAAAACATAGATCCCTTTGAATACATCGAGCAGCAGAAGAGGGAGCAAGAACAGAGAGATGAATTATTTTCTGATTTTGCCTACAAATGGGCAGACTGGAAACAAAGCAAGGGGAAATATAATGAGGAGACGAAGAATAAAACACTAAAACGCCTTGAAAATCATTTATTCCCTCGTTTTGTGGATTATAGGCTAAACCAATTCACAATCACGGACACCATAGAGAAATTGCAAGACTTGGAAATAGTAAAGCCTGATACATTGCAAAGAGTTTTGGGGAATTTAATAGAAATTTTAGATTATGCAATGCTATGCGGACGTATTCCACATAATCCAATTACACCCATTAAAAAGGCATTTGCTACCGTTGCAAGTACACACCAGCCAACTATAAAGCCTGAAGAGCTTGCGGAGTTTATGCAGATGTTGCAGAAATCCAACCGTACGCCACAAATTAAGCTTTTGATTGAATGGCAGTTAGTAACAATGCTACGCCCTTTTGAAGCATCGGCGGTTCAGTGGAGTGATATAGATTGGGAAAATAAGATTTTATCTATTCCAGCGGAGAGAATGAAAGGCGGAAAGCGTGGGCATTGTGTACCCTTATCTTCTCAAGCCTTGCAAATTTTAGAAGAAATAAGGCTATTTAATGGAAGCTATAAGCACGTTTTTGTAGGGCGTAATGACCGAAGCAAACCAACCAACAGCCAAACGGTAAATAATGCAATCAAACGGATAGAGCAAGGCAAGTATAGCGGAATTTTAACCGCTCACGGCTTGCGGAGTATTGCAAGCACTTATTTGAATGAACGTTTTACAGAAGAGCCGTTTGTTATTGAGGCTTGTTTGTCACACGTTGGAGCGGATACCGTTAGAAATGCTTATTTTAGGGGGAGTTATTTAGAAAGAAGGCGTGCCATTATGCAGGCTTGGGGCGATTATGTAGAACAATGCAAGAAGGCTAAATAATTATGGGAGCGGTAGGGATACCGCTTTTTATTTGCTTTAGTCTTTTGTTCTTCCCAGCTTATTGTCTCAAATAGTGCAATGGGCTTATATAAAAAACTTTATTATATGCTTAATTGTTAGACACTCTCACCGCTTGTAAATCGCTCGCTACCTCGCCTCGCCCGCACATACTTAACCTATAGATTTTTACGCATTGCATAAAAAGCCTCAAGCCTTGCCCTATATAAGCCCTTTCCACACATTCACCCCCTCAATTTTTACGCATTTATACGCACGATTACGCAAATTTCTACCCCTAAAACTGCCCTCTTTTTCTGATTACTGAAAGAAGCACGACAGAACCGCCCAAATTTTGCAAAAAATCGCCCAAATCTCACCGCTTACAGACTTGAGCCAATCAGCCCAAACCGCCCCAAATTGTGAAAAAAACTACCACACCCCGAACAAATAGCCAATTTTTTATAAATTAGTAACATTGCTTGCAACTGCTTGACACCGCAAGCAAGAGAAATTTTTCAGGAGTAAGCCACAAATGGAGAAAACCGCCCAAAGAGAACGATTTATCAAAATTGATGAAGTGATCCGCCTAACTTCTCTTTCAGATAGCACAATATATAGAAAAATGAAGGCTGGCGAATTCCCGCAAAACATCAGCATAAGCACAAATTCCAAAGTATGGCTAGAGAGTGAAATTCAGCACTGGATAGCCGAACAAATTCACAAAAACCGCAACCAATAAGGGCAAGCTATGAACCAGCTAGAGCAACAATTTAAACAAGAGAAAGCCGATTTTGAGAAAGAAACGGCAAAATTCACCGATTTAAAAGCCGAGAAAGAAAAAACAGAAAAAATCATCTCGGCATTTAAAAACGAGCTACAAGAAGCAATTTCAAAGGTTGAAAAAGGCTTAATTGCAAGCGGGGAAATTAGCGAAGACGAATATATAGAGCTACGCAACCAAACTACAGGATTAAAAGCCCGTATTGAATACCAGCAAGCAAAATTAGAAGATTTACAAGAGAAAATATATCAGCAAGCCGAAGTTATTCGCTCTAAACGTGGGGAAGTTATTTTTACACGGCAAGCGATTTTTGCACAAAATATTGATGCAGATTTTAAAAAATGGCTTGAAGAAAATAAAAGCGTACTTGATGATTTTTTCACTCGTTTTTATTATAGTGGGAAATTTTCAGCAACGGGCAGTTCTTGGAATGAAGATTATATTGGGGTAGAAGAATATGTAATGAAGCATATTATTTCAAAAATATCATCATCTATTTCTGAAAATTATCAAATTGATGAAAAATTACATATTCCAGACCCAACACGAAATTTTACATTTAAAACGCCAGGGCAAATTCACAAAGAAAAATTTGATAAAACTGCAAAAGGTTTTGACAAATTATTAAATAACTTATAACAAGGAAAAAGAAATGGAACTATTAACATCACAAAAATTTAAAAAATACCTTGAGACTTTTTCTAATTCTTTATGTTTAGATAACTATGGGGAAGTAAAAATAATAAACCTAAATGAAGAACTAGAAAATAACTTCTTCACCAACATAAAAAATAATAGCTTTTTAGGTTTAATCAACGTATTCAAATCACGCCTAGAACGTGGGAATTGCTTAGGCTTAAATATCCCAATTCCAAGCACCACAAACACAGACCAACAAGAAAGAAGCGTAAACCCGAGCTTTATCGCCCCCTTTCAAGAATTTGAATGCAGCCAACTGAATTTAGACACCTATATAAGCTATGCAAAATTAGACGCATTTACCCAGCTTGAAGAAGTCGATTTTAATCAAGCGTTAGATGCTTATTTAGAACAGCAACATTTAACGGCGTTATTGATTGCTGGCTGGAATGGCAAGCAGAAAGCAGGCACTTCAGACCCGACAACCCACAAACTAGGGGAAGATACCACAAAAGGCTGGCTACAACGCATTCGAGAGAATGCACAAGATAAAGTGATCGCCGAAGAGCAAAGCTACACAAGCAAAAAAGCACTAATCAAAACCGCTTTAGCGAAAATTGAAGAGCCATTCAAAAGCAAAGGGAACTTAGTCGCTATTTGTGGGCGAGATATTTTTAGCGATGAAGATTTAGCCATTACAAGCCAAGATCTTACCGATAACAATCAAATGCTCATTGCACAAAAAACAATAGGCGGATTAAAAGCGATTTATTGCCCTTATTTCCCAGCAAACGCCCTTTTAATTACAAGCCTTGATAATATCTCGCTCTATGTACAAACAGGCACAATCAGAAAGTTTTTAGAGCAAAACCCAGCGAAAGACAGGCTAGAAATTTACAACTCAATGAGCGTAGATTTTATTATTGAAGACTATCGAGCCGTTGCACTGATTGAAAACGCCACCATTAACGAAAACAAGGAATAAAAAATGCCAGATGCACTAGAAAAGTTAAGGCCCATATTCAATAGAATGAAAAAATGCACCAATGAAGATCAAGTGATAGATATTCTTAGAGAATATGTAGAAGAAGGCGAGTTAGGTAAAGATGAATGTTTTATTTTAGGCTGGCTTTATACTCAAGAAGAACGGCAAAACAACAAAAACAAGCACACAAAGCGAACAAATCAAAAAGGCTTTGTAATGAATTACTAACCCACCCAAGCCCCGAACAAAAAGGGGCTTTTTTATTCCCTAGCGTTCTCAAAAACACTAAAATAAACCACGAGAGCCAACACAAAAAAGGGAAAAACTATGAACAAAAAAACAAGCCTACCGCCTCGCAAGTGGTACACCCTAGAACAAGCAAGCGAAAGATTGAGCAACGAAACAGGCTCAAAAGTATCAGTAGATTACCTTATTCACGCTTTATTTAAAGGGGCTTTTTTACCCTATATTCACGTTGATTATAAAATAAATAATTATATTTCATTTAATGGTAAATATAGAGTAGATCTTAGTGATGGTTATAATGTATTGATTGAAGATATTCATTCAACAGTAGAGCTAAATTATAAAGATGTAAAGATGATGTATGATTGTTGTAATTTAGCTATTCAAGGGGTAGATTACAAAAATAATAATTTAGATAAATGGCTTATTCCATACGTTGAAAACCTTATAGAAAAAATGACTAATGAATATGGGGAAGTAAACGACAGAGCGATTTATTCATTTTTCAAAAAATACAAAAAAAGAATTTTTGGAATAAATGGATTATTAGCATTAAAAATAGAATGTTTATATAATGGTTCTTCTTTAATTAGTGAAGAATTTGAACTATTAAATAACGGATTAAGAATTAAAGAACAAGATTTACTTTCACCGCCTATAATTGGCTTAAATGGGAAAGGGATTTTTCTTAGATTGAAAGTAGAAAATGAATTCTATATTTCAGCTAAAGATTTAATTATTGTTCACGATGACCTTTTAAGGGTAAAAAATAACTTTAGAGCCAATTTACAAGGCTTTGCAGAATTTGCAGATGAACAGGGAATTTTGCCCGACAACATACCCCCGTATTTTTTAGATTGGGAAGAGCAAGAGAACAGAGAAGAAAACGAACAAAAAACAATCGAAAAAACAGCCCCAAGAATGGAAAATTACGAAACTAAAAACCCTATTCAATATGGCAAAGAATACACCAAAAAACTAGTAATAGAGAGCTGCTTAGCAACTAGAAAAGAATTTCCAACCGCAGGCAAAAACACCATAGTAAAAGCCGTTTTAAGTAAAATCAGTAATGATCCCAAAATGAAAGGGCTAAAATTACAGAGTGAACGAACCTACACAAACATACTAGATAAAATGGGAATAGAATTTCCAGATGAGAAAGGAAAGACTATCGAAATTTCCAAAGTGATAATAGTAAAACCTTAAAAAACAATAGCTTGAGAATGGTAAAAATTTTTCCATTCTCAATTTTTTTTACAATTTCCAAACTTAACCACCTACCCCAAAATCACCCCTGCGAACCAAACGAACGCAAGCGAACAATTTTTACAGCTTGCGAACGTATAAAAACCTAATTTAACAAAACAAGGGGAGATTATGGAGCAAACCGCACCATCACCACAGCTACTAAGCATTAAAGACTTGATAGCACTGCTCAACCTTTCAAAAACAACGATTTACGACTTATTAAAAAAAGGCAAATTCCCAAAGCCATTTATTCAAAAAAATAGATGCACTCGCTGGAAAGCTGAAGACGTAAACAAATGGCTAACACAACAGGAGATCAACTAATGGCACTTGAAATCAGATGCCCGTTTTGTGGTGGTAAATGCAACATCAGAACCAGCGAACGCCCCACGCTCTTAACCGTACAGGCAAAAATCTATTGTCAAAATTGTGGCACATTGCAAGCCGATTTTGTCGGACAGCTCACCAACGTCAAACGAGCCTTATTTATTGATTGCAACGAGGCGGAACGCTGGAGCAAAACCGAGAAGGAGCAAATACAAGAAGACGGCAAACGCCCACTAACCAACGATGAGAGAATAGCCCAATTTAGAGCAGGCAAAGAACAGCCCGATTTATTCCACAGTGAAGAAACTATCCCAAAGCACTAACACCGCTAGAGCGTAAAGAAAGACGGCAAGCGGTGGCAAGGCAATGAAATTCTTCATCAAACTAATTACAAACTTCAGACTAGGGGGAAAAATGAGCGAACAAGGAGCAGATGCGGCAGGAATGGAGCTATACAAAGGCATAAAATTCTTTCTAACATCGGTAGGAATAGGCGGAGGATTAGCGTTGCTATTTTGGAAACTGCCATCACTCGCCGAATTTATTTTAGCCTTGAAGCAATAAGCCAATACAAAGGGAAAATAACGCCAATTTATTAGCTAATTAAGTGTATCTACGCTTCTCAAATAAAAAATGCAGGGTAATAACTCGCTAGATTTTGCGTAGATGCACCATAAAAAAAACGCTTGCAAAATTGAGAGCCTTGCAAGCGGTTTTAAATCAGTTTATTTACTCAAATTAAAGGATTAAAGAAACTATGAAAACTTTATTTCGAAAACAGAAACAATCTACGCCATTTTTTGCTAAAATGCAACAAATTTCCAGATTGTTATTGACAACCCGAAACAATTCGCCGTATGCTTGCCACGCTTTCGCAAAATCGAGAGCCGAGTGTGGAAACTCGAATAGATACACGGCGAATAATAGCACGCCTTCAACCCGTGCTTTTTTTATTCGTTGCTCACGCACACCTAAAGAACGCTATATTTTAGCGTGTTCATCAATGGTAGCGTGTAGCGGGCAAGGCTTAGCCCTTGACTGTGTTCCGTGTATCGCAGTTTTCCACCCCGTTACACGCTATCGCCCTACATTGTGGAAAATGTTAGCGATAGCCCCAATAAACTTTTACACGGAGCTATCAGCAATGAAACCATTATTTGCTTATACTTTTTCTTGTGTGCTACGCAACACAGACACCTACACACCGCAAACCGTCCGAGTTATCGCCCACAGCGAAACAGACGCACGCCTACAACTCACAGCAGACTACCGCCTAGAGCTTAATCGCCCAGTTGCAAAAGTCCGACTAAATCCAACCGCTTACACCACTCAAGCAACACAAGGGGGCGTTTATGCGTAATCTATCCCAAGAAATCCAAACCCTAAAAGCCGAGCTAGAAAGCCTTTTAGACGATATGCAATTTTGTGAAGAGATGATGAGCAAGGGCAACAACAAATTAGCCCAAAAAATGCTTGATTGTGTTTATTCATCAATGAAAAACACCGCAAACACTCACGAACTACGCCAAACAATGCAAGGGGGGAGAGATGAATAATTACTATTTAGCAGCCACCGCCGTTTTACTCGTGAAAAATAAACCGCTAGTAAATCATATTTCTGTATTTAGAACGGAACAAAAAGCCCACAATTTCGCAAAAGCATTAGCCGAAAAAATAGAAGAAGGTTCAGTTTTTGTAATGCGAGCGACTACAAAAGAACTGTATTTAACTATTCTTCACCATAAAACACAAGGCGACATCATTGTAGGCGTAGGCAGCAAAGCAACAGCCGAAGAGCTAAAAGCCGAGCATAAAGGGCATTTCCCACAGTACGCTTTTAGTGTAAGACCATTCCAAGAAACAGATTTTATAGAAAAAACGGGGGCGTTCTATGCATAACCAAACACAAACAGAAAACCAAACAGAACGCCAAGACTATCATAAACCAATCCCTGCCCTTGATGATTGTTGCGGATATGAAAGCCTAACCGTAATAGAGCAAACCGAAAATAGAGAATTTACCGACCAAGAAAGATTTTTCTTTTTTGGCGTAAACCTTGAAATTTCTCGAACAATCCCTTTTATTTACGATTGCATACGAGAACAAGCCCCAAGCTGGCAAGCCTTGAATGCTGGCATTGAAGCAATGATAGAGCTACACAAAGCCTACAATCGCCACATAGAGGAGCAATTTAGCCGTTTTGAGCGTGATATTTTGAAAGGGGGCGATGTATGCAAAAGCTAATAGAGAACCTTGTGAAAGCCTTTAAAGACGAATTGAGAACCTTAATAGCGGAAGAGTTAGATAAGCGATTAAACGCCACTAGCTCACTACAAGCAAGCCAATTTCAAGAAATGCCAAAGCCTGATTTTAAATTTATCAGCATTCAAGAAGTGATTGAGCGTTTTGGCGTAAGCCGTGCAACGATTGATCGTTGGTTGCGTCCTGATTCGGGCTGCCATATCCCTGATTTTCCGAAGAAAATCAAACAAGGATCACTAACCTTTTTTATGGAAAGTGAAATAAATGCGTATATGAAAAAACAGTTAGAACAACGCGAACAAGGGGGCGAACAATGCTAACACACCGTATAAATTTACCAGACGGCACAGAAATCGAATTTTTTGCAAGCGATGAGGCAACATTCCAAGCTCAATTCGGCAATTTTACCCCGTTTGAGCAGATGAAATCTTTCGCCGATTTTCAACGCTACCAGCAACAGCAAGGGAAAAAGCACCGAGCCAATAAAACGGCTAAACAGGCACGCAAACGCCAAAAAATAGCGAGAAGAAAACACCGCTAACGAGCTAAAAATACGGGCGATAAATTCGCCCGTTCATCAATATTATTTACAAGATTAAGGATTGATAGAGATGATTAACGCCCCTTTTTTTGATAAACAGCCCACCGATAAATTTACGGAAATTTTTTGCTTGATAGGTTCGCAAGCGTGGGGGGCATTGAGCTACAACAAACAAGAAAAACGAGCGAATGGGCAAGAATGGCTACTCTTATGCCAAGCTACAGGCAAAGACCCTAAAAACCTACCGCTTGTTATTGGTAAAGACCAATTAAACCAAGTACACCAGCTTAATTTAACCCAAAGCCAAACAATGATCCGTTTTTGTCAGTTTGGAGAATTGATCGAAATGCAGAAAACCGCCCTTTTGCAAAATATCGCCCAAAACTCACCGCTTGAAAAAGTGATTTTTGCCGATAATTTAGGGCAGACAATCGAAGACGTAAGCGACTATATTCACCGCCTACGCACTGACGAAAGCACCCAACAACTTGCCAAAATGGCAGCGGATAAAATCGCCGAGAATGAGCCGAAATATAGTCCCTATTTTGAAGAACGGAATATCAACGGACGTAAGGGCTTATATTATGTTGTTCCGAAATTAGATAAAGAAGGCGATGTAATGTATGAGATTGAAAAATGGGCTTGCGACCCGTTAGAGCTAAAAGGCGAGGGCTACACCGAAAGCGGAGAAGCCTTTTATATTTTTGAATGGCTACACCCACAAACCAAAAAACGCCACCAAGAAGCGATTTCTTTCGCCAACTTTGGAAAAACAGCAGGTTGGGAAGTTATGCAACGTTACGGCTTAAAAATGACGAATGAAAGCTATTTAAACAAATTAGCCGACTATTTCCATTTTAACGGCGACCATACAACAAAATGGAGCGTAACAGAAAAGACAGGCTGGCATAATGGGGCTTATTTATTGCCAAGTGGCGAGATCATTGGCGAACCTAAAAACCCTGTATTATTTAAAAATAAAAGCAATGGCGAGAACGGTTACACCACAAAAGGCACGGCGGAAAGCTGGAAAAATGAGATCGCTCATTATATCAGAGGGAATCAATCAATGATGCTGGCTATTGCCGCATCTTTTGCTAGTCCACTCTTAAAAATTCTCAATGCAGATTCTTTTGGCGTTCACCTTCACCACGATAGCACTGCAGGGAAATCCACCGCATTAAATTTGGCTAACAGTATATGGGGGCATCGTAAAACCCTTGAAAAATCGTGGGATAACACCCCCGTAGCCATTATGAACTTTGCTCAATCAGTAAATGACGGTTTATTAACCCTTGACGAACTAGGGCAGGTTCAAGACGTAAAAGACGTTGAAAACGCAGCCTATAAACTTTTCAATGAAACAGGCAGAGGAAGAGGGCAAAAAGACGGCGGAAATCAAGAGGTAAACAAATGGAAAATCACCGCCCTATCAACGGGCGAATATGATTTAGAAGGCTTTTTAAAATCGAAAGGCATCACCCCAAAAGCAGGGCAATTAGTCCGACTGCTCAACGTGCCAATGATAGAGGCTAAAGAATTACACGGTTTTACTGATAACAAAGCTCACGCCGACCACTTAAACGCACAAACGTTTGAGCATTATGGCGTTGTAGGGCGTGAATGGATTAAATTTATCATAGCCAACAAAGCCGAAATTAAAGCCCAATATAAAGCCGTTGAAAAGCTATGGTTAGAACGATTAGAACACCAAAACGCACAGATCCAGCGAGTATCAAGCCGTTTTGCTATATTAGAAACCGCCCTACAACTTGCCAAATCATTTACTGGCTGGAGTGAAGAAGAAAACAGGGAGGCAATTTTAAAATCATTCCTAGACTGGCAAGAAGATTTTGGCACTCGAAGCCGAGAAGAAACCACCGTAATAAATCAGGTAAATAGCTGGCTATTTGCGAATTTAGAAAGCCGTTTTATTAAATGCCCAGCAGTAGGCGAATATCCACAACCCACCGTTTACAATGCGGCAGGTTATAGATTTATTCAAGATTATGGGAAATATAAAAAGGGGCAGATGTTTATTATCCCGAAAGTCTTCACCGATGAAGTATTAGCAGGCAGAAATAAGAAAGTAGCGTTAAAAGTCTTAGCAGAAGTGAAGATGCTAACGCCAAATCAAGGGAAAGATACAACTAATGTTTACTTGCACAAAATACCGCTTGCGATTGACCCAAAACGCACTCGATGTTATTTAGTGGAACAGTTAGACGAAAGCACAGAAGACGAACCAAGCGAATGATTTTACCCACCCCGCACAATGCGGGGATTTTTTTCGCCTTGAACCCCAGAATAAAATTTTACAGAATGACTAAAAATAATGTGGACACGATGACAAAAAAATAAATATCTATATAAATCAATGTCTTACATATATTAAATTGTCCATTATTGTCCATTTATGTCCATAAAATACACCTAAAACACTATTTTTTGTCCACTGTTGTCCATTTAGGAAAAATTCAAAAAATGGACTGTCCATTTTTTTAAAATAAAAAGTGGACAATTTTTTGAGTTTAAGTTATTGAAAAATAATAACTTTTTGTAAATTGTCCTTGTGTCCACATTGTCCTGATAAAAAAATGCAATTAGGAAAAAAAAGAAAAAATAGTAAGAAGGGAAAAATCAGGGGAGTAAATTTTATTGATTTATGTATTGAAAACATTACAATACAAAAACAACCACAAGGGGGGATAATGTACATTATTGAACAAACGCCAATTTTTAAGGAATGGCTAAAAAGTGTAAAAGACCCTATCGCAAAAATTACAATGATTAAGCGAATTACACGGGCAGAAAATGGCAATTTTGGCGATCATAAATTACTGGCGAATACGGGGGGCATTTATGAAATGCGAATAGATACGGGCAAAGGATACCGCATTTACTACGCTCAAGCAGGAGAAATCATTTACTTGCTAACCAACGGTGGAGATAAAACAACCCAACAAGCCGATATAGAGAAAGCTCAAACAATATGGGCTGACTACCAACAGCAAGCAACATAAAACGGAGGAAGCAATGAATAAACCACTTACCGCAGAATATAAAGCAGAATTAGGCATTGCCCGATTTGATGCAGCGGAATACTTAGAAAGCGATGATTTGATCGCTTTATACCTTGCCGAAACCTTGAAAGATGGCACAGATGAGGAATTTATCCAAGCCCTAAACACCGTGGCAAGAGCTAAAGGAATGAATGAGATCGCTAAAAAATCAGGTATTGGTAGAGAAAGCCTATATCAAACGCTTTCAAGCAGTAAGCCAAGGTTCGAAACGGTTCGGAAAATTCTAGATGCAATGAATATTGAGCTTATTCCAACTATTAAGACCACATAACCGATAACACACCAACCACAGGGCGAGAAATCGCCCTTTTTTATCTTCCATAGGTAAATAATAATCTTGATTTACATCAAATTATTTCTTCATTGTTGAACTTGTTGAATACTCTTTATTTTTTGGCGATTATGAATTTAAAAGCGATCTTATGTATCAAATGATGTAACTATTTAGAAGATTAAATTTTGGCGAACCCTTGTAATGTAAGATCTTATTAAAAGGATCTGTTACGGTAGGGGGACCATTTTAGAGTTTTTATACGTTCGCAACAGTAAAAAACATCAAGAAAATCAATCAAATATATTCTTTTTTTGTTCGCTTAGGTTCTTATAGGTTCGCTTGTGTCCGCCTTTAAATGTTCCCTTTTGTGTTCCCTCGTTTATGAGGGTAAAAATCGAGGGAACACTAGAGGCTAGTTTTAACGAATTATAAGGGACTAACCAATGGCTAAAACAAATCTAATCACTAATATAAAAATACGAAACATACACCATTTGAATTTATTCATTATAGAGTGCCATATATAAACTATTTTCAAATTGGTTAAGTGGCGCTCTTTTCGTTTTACGTTCAGGATCAGTAGATGTTGAATAGCCATTGACAAACTGCACAAAAGCAATCTTTTCTCCACGTTTGTTTGTCATAAATCCAGCAAGATTATAAACACCTTTTAACGCTCCTGTTTTTGCGATCAGATTATTTGCCAATGGCTCAGCTGAAATCGATCCTCGACCAGATAATGTCCCATCAACACCAGCAATGGGGAATGTTTCAAGCAATTTTAGCTGTTCTTCATTTTGAGCAATAAATTCCAGAGTTTGTAACATTGTTTCAGCATTCACTTGATTATGACGAGATAATCCTGAACCATCTACAATTACGCTATTCCCAAATTGAATATTCGCTTTACTTTTAAATAATGAACGAATGGTATGGCTTGCTAATGGAAATGATGCAGGTCGCTTTGATTGTTGATGAGCAACCGTTCTGAAGATTGTATCTGCAATTTGGTTATCTGATTTTTTCATCATTTTTTTAAGTAATACAGAGAGCGGTTGAGAATAATGTTCTGCCAATAAAGCACCTGATGGTGCCTTTGCAGGTACTTGAATTTGCCCAGTAAATTGAATACCTAATCTAGCCAAATAATTTTTAATTAAATTTGCTCCATAGGTAGTTGGATCTTGTACTGCAAAACTTAAACCAAAAGGCTTATTTTGCTTAGCTAAACAACCTTTAATTTGATAACGGTTATTATCACTCACAACCGCATCTAATAAGCAGTAATCTGATTCAGGTTTCTCTGCTACATAAGCGGAGCTAAAGACTTGGACAGGATAAGCTGAAGGAACATCAACGCTAATTAAGCTCCCTGCCGATTTATTCGCATCCAAATTAACGTAAAAACAGTTGTTATCAATATTTACAGCAGCGGGTGGTGCACTAAAACAGATATTCAGATCATTCCAAACCCACCCAGCAGCTTTATCGTGGCTAGTAAATACCGTAGTATCTAAAATAAGGTTACCTCTAATCGTTTGAATACCTTGTTGCTTTAATTTGGACACAAGTTGAAATAATTGCTGGCTAGTTAAATCAGGATCTCCTGTAAAACGGGCAATTAAATCACCGTTCAAACTACCATTTTCTATCTTTCCATTAGTTAAAAGAGCAGTTTGGAATTTAAAATCTTCTGGTAAGGCTAATTTTGCCTCTAATGCCGTAAATACTTTTTGTGTGCTTGCTGGCAACATAAAGGTTTTACTTTGATATTCTGCAATAATTTGATTTGTGGTTAAATTCTTAGCGATGATACTTGCCGAAGCACCTTCGGGTAAATGCGACATTATTGGCACAAGATCAACCTGTGCTTGAGCTGTAAAAGCTGAAAACGAAAAGAGCGATAGCCAACCAAGTTGGCAAAATTTGTTTAAAGATGAAATCATAATCAAGGTTGCTATTTTTTAAAAGAAAATGAATAATACGAGTTTAGTTAAACTTCGTAAATACACAATAGCAGATATTTGTGGGCGTTAGTTTGAGAATTTCAAACGGCTGATTGTAAACAAGCGGTAGGTTTTATTCTGTTTTTTACAATACTATTGTGTAACGACATACATCATACATAAGGAAATAAAATGCAACAAATTCCAATGACAGTGCGTGGTGCTGAGTTATTACGTGAAGAACTTGAATTTCTCAAGAATGTACGCCGTCCTGAAATTATCAATGCGATTGCCGAAGCTCGTGAACATGGTGATTTAAAAGAGAATGCAGAATATCACGCTGCACGAGAGCAACAAGGGTTCTGCGAAGGGCGTATTCAAGAAATTGAAGGAAAACTAGGCAATGCTCAAATTATTGATGTCACCAAAATCCCTAACAACGGCAAAGTTATTTTTGGTGCAACCGTAACACTGATCAATACAGACAGCGATGAAGAAGTAACTTATCGCATTGTTGGCGATGATGAAGCGAATATCAAAGAAGGCTTAATTTCTGTAAATTCTCCTATCGCTCGTGGATTAGTCGGTAAAGAAGTCGATGATACCGTCAATATTAAAACACCAGGCGGTAATGTTGAATTTGATATTATTGAAGTACAGTATCTTTAACTAAATCCAAGGGCTTTTATTAAAGCCCTTTATTAGCTAGTTAGCAAATTGAATTCTATGTCGTATCAATCCTGGTAAAATAAGTATATAAGTACTAAACAGATATTCTTTGTAACTTTTACCCAAATCTAACAGCTTGTTTAGCTTGACGAGCTAATTCATTTGATTACACTAAACACTTTTTAATCCACTAGATCCTAATGCGAATACCTAGAATTTATCATCCAGAATTATTAGCAGGCAAAACGCACTGTATTTTATCAGAAGATGCGACTAACCACGTTGGACGAGTACTGAGAATGAATGAAGGAGCGGAGTTAGTACTCTTTGATGGCTCAAACTATACTTTTTCTGCTCAAATTAGCCAAATCAGCAAAAAACAGATCGAAGTAAAAATTTTATCCCACCAACTTGATGATAGAGAGTCAAATTTGCCAATCCACTTAGGTCAGGTAATCTCTCGTGGTGATCGAATGGAGTTTACCATTCAAAAATCAGTCGAGCTGGGTGTAACGACTATTACGCCATTATGGTCTGAACGCTGTGGTGTTAAATTAGAAGGTGAACGCCAAGATAAAAAATTGCAACAGTGGCAAAAAATTGCAATTTCTGCCTGTGAACAGTGCGGGCGAAACATCATTCCTGAAATTCGCCCCATAATGAAACTCACTGATTGGTGCAAAGAGCAAGACGATATGCTCAAATTGAATTTACATCCAAGGGCAAAATATACCATTAAATCACTCCCCAATGTGCCGTCTGCTGGAGTTCGGTTATTGATCGGCTCTGAAGGTGGACTTTCACCAGAAGAGATTACAATGACCGAGCAACAAGGTTTTACCGAAGTCTTATTAGGAAAACGTATTCTTCGCACAGAAACCGCATCACTTGCTACAATAACCGCTCTACAAATTCTTTATGGAGATTTAAGTTAATGAATTTACAAGGTCAATTATTGATTGCCACCCCAGATATGAATGACGATTATTTTGATCGCTCTGTCATTTATATTTGTGAGCATAATGAGCAAGGGGCAATGGGATTAATGATTAACTCTCCCACAGATCTGTCGGTAATGGAATTACTGGCAAAAATGGACTTTTTAATGGCAAATGAACGTAGTTATAGCAAAGATCAGCTTGTCTTAAATGGTGGACCTGTTAGTCAAGATCGTGGCTTTATTTTACATACTAGTACTAATGCACCATTATTACATAGCTATGAGACAGCAAATAATATTACACTCACGACATCAGGTGATATTTTAGATACTTTTGGACGAAATAACTCTCCTGAGCATTTTATTGTCTGTCTAGGTTGCTGTACTTGGAAAGCCGATCAGCTTGAGCAAGAAATTGCCCGTAATTATTGGTTAGTTTCACCAAGTAGTGAACATATTCTATTCCACGCAGGCTATTTAGATCGCTGGTCGGAAGCCTATGAAATGCTTGGTATTGAAGGCTTTCTAGCAAAAGCAGGGAGAGCTTAATGGGGAAAACGATTCTCGCCTTTGATTTTGGAACAAATAGTATCGGCTGTGCGGTTGGGCAAAGTATCACAGGCACAGCTCAAGGACTACCCGCTTTTAAAGCCCAAGATGGTATTCCTAATTGGGAGCAAATAGGCAAAGTAATTAGCGAATGGAACCCTGATCTACTAGTGATTGGTTTACCTTTAAATATGGACGGTACAGAACAACCACTTACACAACGAGCCAGAAAATTTGCCAACCGATTAAATGGGCGATTTAACCTACCAATAGCCTTACAAGATGAACGACTTACAACGGTTGAAGCTCGTTCTGAAATTTTTGCTCGTGGTGGCTATAAAGCCTTAAAAAAAGATAAAGTGGATTCGATCTCTGCTTGCCTTATTTTAGAAAGTTGGTTTGAGAGCGACGGTCTATCAGGATAACTTATCTAAGTTTATCGCTTTCTGCTCCGCTCGTCTTTTTTGAAAAAAATGGCTAATTTTCTGGCTACATTCAGTTGCCATTACCCCACCACGAATTTGTAAGAGATGGTTCATTTTGTAATCTTCAAAAAAATGAAAACGAGATCCCACAGCTCCTGTTTTATAATCACTCGCACCAAAGACCAAACGCCCAATTCGGCTATGTAAAATCGCCCCTGCACACATTGTGCAAGGCTCAAGGGTAACATAAAGCGTAGTATTTAATAGCCGATAGTTTGCGAGAGCTTGCCCTGCCATTCGGATTGCTTGAATTTCTGCGTGAGCAGTTGGGTCTGATAAGATAATTGAACGATTCCAACCCTCTCCCAGTATCTCGCCATTGTCCGATACCAACACTGCACCAACAGGGATTTCACCTTCAGCTTCTGCTCGCTGTGCAAGTTGTAAAGCATATTGCATCCATTTTAGATCATCTTGAGAAATCTCAAGGGAAGAAGTTAGTTGAGTAGGTTTAATAAACATTTGTAAAAAATTCCTTAAATCTAACCGCTTTTTATACCAATAAATCGATCTTGTTGGGATTTAATATAATAAAGAAAATGCTCCTTTCGGAGCATTAAGACTGATGACAAACTCTAATTTCTTGTATTTAATAAGTGGACGCCAAGCGTGGCGTCCCTACATAACAAAAATAAAATATTTATTTTTCAATTGGTTATACATCTTCTTTGTAGGGGCGCCACGCTTGGCGTCCGAATGAAAACACTTTGTCAATAATCTGAATGCTCCTTTCGGAGCATTTTATGTTAATTAGTCACGACGTCCACGTTTATCGCCAAAACGCTTCTCTTTAAACCCGCCTTTACGCTCTTTAAAGCTACGATCATCACGATCACGTCCACCACGTTTTTCATTACGATCACCACGTCCACGACCTCTTCCCTTTTCTTCATACGGAGAATTATTGCTTGCTGAACTTGCTGGTCCTAATAACGACATTTGCATCGGCTTGCTCAATACACGAGCTTTTTGAGCAAAATGTTGAACTAAGTGATTTGGCATACCTTGTGGTAATTCAATCGTTGAATATTTATCGTGTAATTTAATATGCCCAATATAGCGGCTACTAATATCACCTTCATTTGCAATAGCTCCCACGATATGACGGACTTCTACACCATCTTCACGACCAAGTTCGATACGATAGAGATCCATTGCAACACCATTATTCTCACGATGCTCACGACCACCACGACGCTCTGCAGAACGTGGATTTTCACGATCTCGTCCACGACCACGCTCACCACGAACTGCTTTGATTTCTGGGTCTGGTGGTAAAATCAATTTTTGTTTCTCTTGTAGCAACATCATCATTGCGGCTGCAAGTTCTTCGTGATCTTGATCTGCCGTAAAGAGATCTTCAAGTAGTTCACGATAAAGCTCAAGATCGTGGTGCTCTAATTGTAATGAAATTTTCGCCTTAAATTTTTCACGGCGTTTTGCCATTAAAATTTCGTGATTTGGTACTGGCACTTCATCAATCGGCTTTTTCATTAAATGTTCGATATTTTTGAGTAAACGGCGTTCACGAGGTTCAACAAATAATAACGCACGTCCTGAACGACCTGCACGCCCTGTACGTCCAATACGGTGAACATAAGATTCGGCATCTAGTGGAATATCATAGTTTACTACTAAGCTAATACGCTCAATATCAATACCGCGAGCAGCTACATCGGTTGCAACAACAATATCTAAACGACCTGATTTCAAACGATCTAAAGTTTGTTCGCGTGCTTGTTGGGTCATATCACCATTTAATGCTGCTGCACGATAGCCATTACGTTCCAATAATTCTGTGACATCAGTCGTACCTGTTTTAGTACGAGTAAAGATAATTGACGCATCAAATTCTTCCACTTCTAAGAAACGTAATAACGCATCATTTTTACGGAAACCATTCACTAACCAGTAGCTTTGAGTGATGTCTGGTGCTGAACGCTGAGTTGCTTGAATTTTAACTTCTTGTGGATCATTCATAAAACGGCGTGTAATACGGCGGATTGGCTCTGGCATTGTTGCCGAAAATAACGCTGTTTGGTGATTTTCAGGTAATTCTGCCATTACTGTTTCAACATCTTCAATAAAGCCCATTCGCAACATTTCATCCGCTTCATCTAATACAATGGTTTTCAATGCAGAAAGGTCTAAAGTACCACGACGGATATGGTCAAGAATACGCCCTGGCGTTCCAACTACAACTTGTGAGCCTTGTTTTAACGCTCGAATTTGAATATCGTAACGCTGCCCACCGTAAATAGTAACAACACGAACGCCTTTCATATTTTTGGTAAATTGTTCACAGGCATCTGCAACTTGGATTGCAAGCTCACGCGTAGGAGCCATAACAAGCATTTGTGGGTAACGTTTTTCAACATCAATTTGTGCTAATACAGGTAGTGAAAATGCCGCAGTTTTACCACTTCCTGTTTGTGCCATACCTAAAACATCACGCCCTTCGAGTAAGTGGGGAATACAGGCTTGTTGAATAGGTGATGGGGTTACAAAGCCCATTTCTGTTACAGCATCAAGGATAGATTGTGGTAAGCCTAAATCGGCAAAAGTCATAGTGTTAGTTGTCATAAAATTCCAAAAAGGTTGTTTAGGAAATGCTTTTTCTAAATTACTTCCCCTCTTTAGAAAAGAGGAGAGGAAGTAATGGAAATTACACATTTCACTAAAAAATAAAAATTATATTGTTGAGCTTTTTAGGTAAGAAAAATAAATAGAAAACAAATCAATGCTTTATATAACTTGTCACACAGTACAAGCGGTGGAATTTACAAGATATTTTGCAAATCTGACCGCTTTATCGTCCTAATTTATCCCAACAACAACTTTCCCAATAGTTATGGGAGCTGTCTTATTAGCCCGCAAGCGAGCTAATTCAAACAAGGCAAAACGATACTCAACAAAGTTATATACTTGATTTGCAATAGTCAGACGGAATAGGCTAGATGCCTCTTCGACTTGATTCAATTTGAGTGTTTGTTTTGCAAGATAAAAATAAGTTTCTGTTAAAATTTCAGCATACTGAGCCGTATTTGGTTCAGCTTGAGCATTCATTTTTAACCGAAGCTGTTCTAGGGTGTAATCCCCAAGAAAATAGGAAACAATGTTTGTCCCCCAAAATGTATTAGCTAACCCTTTTGAACGGCTTGCTAAATTTGCTTTTGCTTCACTTGGTGATAGCTCTAATTCATTAAAATATAACCATAAAACACGATAAGGATCAGTCTTATCCGCTTCATAGAAGTAGAGTAAATCACGTTCTGCTTCAGCATATCTACCACTATAATAAAATGATAATCCTCTATTTAAACGAGTATAATCGTAGTTAGGATCAAGCTCTAATACTGCATTAAACGCATCTACTGAGCTATCATAATCATCTTCTAAGAGTAAATACAAACCTAAGTAATTGTATGCAGCAGCCATTTTGGGATTTAGCTCTACCGACTCCGAAAAATCATTGCGAGCAAGCGACCATAATCCCAAACTATCATAAATCACACCTCGCTCAAACAATAATTCTGCTTTCTCTGATTTTGTTAATTCTGCTTCTTGAAGAACTAACGTTAAACGAGCAATCATTACTTCTTGTTCAAAATGTAATTGTGGACTGACTTCTGGTAAAAGCAACTTATGTGGAGAAATAAGATCTGAAACACGATTAATACAACCTGTTAGCAGAACTATTGCCATCATATTGATAATAAACAGACGAAAATTCAACAACTTAAAACGTTGCAACATTCACAAGACCTTAGGTAAAAGATTTTTGAATACTCAAGAGTATTCATATAAATACATTGGGAATAACTAGGGACACCTTATGCTGTGTCCCTAAAACAGAATTATTCTGCTAGTTCCTGAGATTCTTCCACAATTTCTGTCGTTTCTGAGGCATTATTCAAGTCTTTCATTGTTAAGCGAATACGACCTTGACGATCGATTTCAACCACTTTTACTTGAACTTCTTGACCTACTTCTAAATAGTCTGCAACACGCTCAACTCGAGCATCTGTGATTTGAGAAATATGTACTAAGCCTTCTTTACCACCAAGGATAGATACAAATGCTCCGAAATCAACTACACGTGTTACTTTACCTTTGTAGATTGCATTCACTTCAACTTCAGCGACGATTTCTTCAATACGCTCCATTACACGTTTTGCAGCATTATTATCTGTTGCAGCAATTTTTACTGTACCGTCATCATCAATATCAATTGATGTATTAGTTTCTTCAGTTAATGCACGAATTGTTGCACCACCTTTACCAATCACATCTTTGATTTTCTTCGGATCAATTTTCATTGTATGGATACGCGGTGCAAAATCTGAAATATCCGCACGAGCAGCAGGGATAGCTTGCTCCATTACACCTAAAATATGTAAACGAGCCCCTTTCGCCTGTTTCAATGCAATACGCATAATTTCAGGGGTAATGCCTTCAATTTTAATATCCATTTGTAATGCAGTTACCCCTTCACGGGTACCCGCTACTTTAAAGTCCATATCGCCTAAATGATCTTCATCACCTAGAATATCTGACAGAACAACGAATTTTTCTTCTTCTTTCACTAAGCCCATTGCAATACCTGCAACAGCTGCTTTAATCGGCACGCCTGCGTCCATTAACGCAAGAGATGCACCACATACAGATGCCATTGATGAAGAACCATTTGACTCAGTAATTTCAGAAACCACACGCACTACATACGGGAATTCTTCAGCGGTTGGCATTACGGCTAACACACCACGTTTAGCTAGACGACCGTGACCAATTTCACGACGTTTTGGTGAACCGATACGACCTGTTTCACCCACAGAATATGGAGGGAAGTTATAGTGGAATAAGAAACGGTCTGATTTTTCACCTGTTAATTCATCAATGATCTGTGCATCACGCTCTGTACCAAGTGTTGCAACCGCTAATGCTTGTGTTTCGCCACGTGTGAAAATTGCAGAGCCGTGAGTACGAGGTAAAACACCAGTACAAATATCTAATGCACGAACAGTATCTACCGTACGACCATCAATACGAGGCTCACCTGCAATAATACGGCTACGAACGATTTGGCTTTCTAATGCTGTAATGATATCAATTATTTTGCCTTCAGAAACACTTTCATCTTCAGCGGTTAAAGTCGCAATGACCTCGGCTTTAATGGCATCAATTTGTTCATAACGAGCTTGTTTTTCAACAATACGGTATGCTTCGCCAATGCGTGTTTCCGCTAGTGCTTTAACTTTATTGATTAAATCTGTATTTGGTTCTGGTGCAACCCAATCCCAACGTGGTTTACCTGCTTCTTTTACGAACTCTTTAATATTTTCAATAACAACTTGTTGCTGTTCGTGACCGAACACCACCGCAGCAAGCATCTGTTCTTCAGTTAAGATATCTGCCTCAGATTCAACCATTAAAACTGCTTTATCTGTACCCGCAACCACTAAATCTAAACGGCTAATTTTTTGTTCCGCCATTGTTGGGTTTAACACGAATTGATCGTTGATAAAACCAACACGAGCCGCACCGATTGGGCCATTAAACGGCACACCTGATAAGGATAACGCCGCTGACGCACCAATCATTGCGACTAAATCAGGGCTAATTTGTGGATTTACAGAAACAACCGTTGCAATAACCTGGATTTCGTTGAAAAAGCCTTCAGGGAAAAGTGGACGAACAGGGCGGTCAATTAAACGTGCAATTAAGGTTTCACCTTCAGAAGGACGACCTTCGCGTTTAAAAAATCCACCAGGGATACGCCCTGCCGCATAAGTACGTTCTTGATAATCTACGGTTAATGGGAAAAAATCTTGCCCTTCTTTCACATCTTTTTTAGCAACTACCGTTACAAAAACGGTTGTATCATCCATACTCGCCATTACCGCTGCTGTTGCTTGACGAGCGATTGCACCTGTTTCTAATGTAACAGTATGCTGACCATATTTAAATTGTTTTACAATTGGAGTCATTATTCATTTCCTTTAAAAATCTTTAGTTTTATCGTTTTATTTCTTAAAAATTGCGACTAGCAAAAATCATCTCGCTTAATGAGATAACTTTTGATAGCCGCCTCTTACATACCTAGAAACAAAACTGCCGTATTATACAGAAATTTAGATAAAAATCGCCTAGTATTTCGTAAATTTGGAAAATTTATTGTTAAAGTCACCGCTTTGAAATACTGCTAACTCATTGGTTGTATGGCATCATTTGCATTCAATACATCTTGAGATAAGCTCTTCTAAATAACTATAATCAGCTTTCATAAATGCCAATACCGATGCGTCAATCATTTCCTGTTGAGATATATTTGCAAAATTAAGCTTATATCCTACCCGATCAGCCAATTCCGAAATAAAGATTCGTTGCACCCTTCCGTTACCTTCTCTGAATGGGTGATGTACATTTAACTCTCCCAAGTAAAAAGCAAGGCGTTTAATCAACTCTTCTTGATTCAAACCTAGCAAATAATTTTCTGATTTTAGCTGATCGAATAATTTATTTAACTCTGGGATAATTCGCTCTGGACGAGTGAATACCGTATTACCTTTTGATAACGACCCACTACGAATTTTCCCAGCCCACTCATACACAGGAAAGAAAATAAATTTATGAATATCTTGCAAATGCTTTAAGTCAAAATTTCCTACAATAGGTTTTGTTTTTAAAAAAGCGATGCGCAATGCAGTAATATCACGCTCACGATCTTCTAATTCTTCAACTGTTTTTGCCTCTAGCTTATTTTTTAAAGTACCATTTTTATAAATATAAGGATCATTACTGCCATAACGCATAGATTTCATTTTCTGCTTGTTCCTGTGTAATTTCTCCTTCAATCCATTGATTTAATAAAGTCTTTGCAGCCTCGCTTACAACAAGCCCTTCTATGGCATTATTATTAATTGCGAATTGAACTGCTTCTTGACGTTTCTGTTTTTCAATTAAAGACATATTTACTCCAAATAAATTTCTTTCATTGTACAGTAAAACTCAAATACTGCTACCTCACTATGAATACAAAATAGGAAAATCTAACGCAAATACAAAAATATTCAAAGTTAAGCTCTCTCACATTCCAACTTATTCATACAACAATAACCTAATGTCATTGTTTGAGTATGATAGTTTTGTAATGTGCAACGATGACCAACACTAACAATGATACTTTCAGGGAGTGATTGTCTCACTAATTCGTATAGCTGCCTTTCCATTGTTTCTTCAAGTGCTGACGTTGTTTCATCAAGTAAAATTAATGTTGGTTTGGTTAATAAAATTCGTACAAAGGCAATACGTTGTAATTCACCTGGTGAAAGAATTTGTTGCCAATCTTTTTCTTCATTTAGCATTGTATTGTATTTTTCTAAACCACATTGATTCATCACATTTATGACTTGATGTTCTTCTGATTGAATATTAGGATAGCAAATTGCTTCTTTTAGTGTTCCTTGTGGTACATAAGAGCGTTGTGGAAGAAATAGTGCATTTTTTTGAGATGGTGCAGTAATATGCCCTGTCGTTTTAATCGGATAAATTCCTGCTAACACTTTTAGCAATGTCGTTTTTCCTGTTCCAGATGCTCCTTGAATAAGTAACGCATCACCACTTTTTAAGGAAAAATTCACATTTTCTAATAATGTACGCCCATCAATCCCTTGAATAGTTAAATTAGAAACGGTTAAATGATGTTCATCAACAGTTGCAACCGCCTTTTCTTCTGTGTTGAGATGTTCTAAGGTAGTAAAAAAGCCGTATAGACGATTTAATCTTGCTTGGTATAAGGTAAATTCATCATAAAATAGGCGGAAAAAGGATAATGCTCGCATTAAACGATTGAATGACTGTACCGTTTGATGCATATCTCCTAGCGTAACTTGTCCAGCAAAGAAACGTTGAGATTGCAACATTAGCGGTAAAATCATTGCAATTTGTGTTACTCCCGTATTAAAACCGTCTAACCCCAGCATTCTTCGTACAATGTTCCAACGATTATGGATAACCGCAGAAAATTTTTCTTGAAGGTTATGCTGTTCTTTCTGTTCCCCCGAATAGAATGCAATACTTTCTGCATTCTCACGCAAACGAATGAGTGAGTAACGATAATCACCTGATAGTTTTTCTTTAAGGAAATTTAAACGAATAAGTGGGCGACCGATAAGGACAGAAAATATGGTTGCGATAATAATAAAAATATAGATAAAAAATACGACACCTTTGGGAATATCTACACCCAATAGTGACAAAATCCCCGAAAGTCCCCATAGAATAATAGTAAACTCAATAGTTGAAACAATTGCATTGATTACTCCACGAACAGCTTCAAGAGTACCTTGCACAAACTCTGTGGCATCTTGTTCAATACGTTGATCAATATTATCAGGTAACTCTTTTTGGTATTTGATTAGGTAATAGTTTTTATTTTCCAACCAACGAGTCAGCATTTGAGCATTTAATTTCTCTAACCAACGGATTTCAAAGGTCTGCTGTAAGAAATAGTTAATAATTGCGTGAATAATCTTCACAATGACCAACATTAAGTTAATCAACGCAAAAAACCAAAAAGCATCAGCTTGTTGCTTTTGTAGCGAACTATACAAGCCATTATAGAAAAAGGTATTAAGTACACTAATTCTGACTTCGAGTAAAATCATCAACAGCAATAATATAATTAACCCTACGGTTTTAAATTTGTTCGACTGTTGCCAACAAGGTTGGACGACATACCAGAACTTCTGTCCGAAATGCGTTCTATGAAGTAATAACCCAGCCAGATATAGTCCAATAGAGACACAACATAATGCGATACATAGCCACGAAAAGCTACTATTTAATTCAGCTTGCCAATTATTCATTTTAGTTACGACAGATGATTATTTTAGTAATGACAAAGGGGCGAACTCGCCCCACAATAAAAGTAAGCGGTAAGATTTTCCCAGTAATTTGCAAAAAACACCTGAGATCTTACCGCTTACATAATTAGAATGAATATTCCGTTTTCACCCAATAAGTACGAGGCATACCTAACACTGCAAAGCTACGGTCGTATTGCCCACGTTGAACCTGCCAATAGTTCTTATTAAACAAGTTTTCTACACCTGCACGCACAACGACTTCTTGGTTACCCGCAAATTTCACACTGTATTTTGCCCCTGCATCTACGGTGGTATAAGAAGGTAATTTATATTTTGCAGCAGTATCTTGATAAGATTTACCGTAATGTTGTAATCCTGCGTTTAAAGTAAGATTACGAGCAAAAGGAGTATCCCACTCTAGGTTAGCCTTTAAAATAACTCTAGGACTAGTAACCTGAACACCTGATACAATTTGATCCGCATAGGTTGGAAAATCAAACACTTTACCCTGGTTATAAGCAATGCCTAAACTTGGGCGTAACGTTTTCTCCAATAAGTTAGCGTAAATATTAAATTCAACACCACGATTACGCTCTTTACCTTGTTCTTTTCCTGCTCGACCTTTTAGTACATTTGTATTACCACGAATAATCCCTGGACGGCTAATTTGGTAAACGCTTAATGTGGTCGTCACTAAGTCATCCCAGTTTTTACGAACACCGGCTTCAAGCTGTTTGGTTACACGCGGGCTGTTCATTTCTCCTGTTTCAGGATCGGCACTACCTGGCTCTAAATCTTCAAGGTAGTTTCCATAAAAGACTAAATCAGGATTTGCGACATAAGCGAGCGTAACCATTGGGCTAAAGCGATCTGCTTTCAAGGTTTTATTTGTAGCTCGATTTAACTGTTCAATCCATTGAAAACGTCCACCTAAGGTTAAGCGAATACTGTTATCCACAAACCCTAAGGTATCTGCAATCGCTAAACTTTTGGCACTGAGTTTGTTATCCGTATTTTGAGTATTTGGAGTGAGATCAACATTATTGCTCAGACTTGCAAAACTTGGTTGGTAAATTGTACCTCCAGAGATTGAAGTGCTTCCGCTACGATCATGATCACGCTGACGTACCACAGAGTCAAACGCTAAATTCCAATGATGTGAAACTGCTCCTGTGTCAAACTCCCCTTGTAATTTTAAATTGCCACTTGTGGTTCGAGAGACAAAATTTATTCCACGAATATCAGTTACACTGAATTCACCATTTTGTTTCACACTTGTAATCTGACCAAAAGCACCGTAATAACGAGATTCCATATGCCCGAAACCGCCTGACAAGGTCATATTATAGGGTAAGTCATACTCAAAGGTTGCCATTGCCGTTTGATCTGAAGTCGTTTGCCCCAACCAACTTGGGTTGAGATTTGTCTCACCGCTTGGTGCTGCAGGTATTGCATAGGTGAAATTCTGCATATCTTGAATACGAGCTCGACTACCGTCGGTTTTGCGTTTGTTCTGCATATAATCCAATCCAACACGTAATTTATCGCCACGATAATCGGCACCAATGGCAATTTCTTTCGCTCTCTCATCATAATCTTTACGAGCTGTATCGCCATCACGATATTTACCGCTCACGCGAATGCCCCATTCTTTGTTAGTGCCAAAACGGCGACCAATATCAAAGGACTCTTGCAAACGGCTATCACTAAACCAAGCAAAACCGAGTTTATTGATATCTTCATCTGTGGCACGTTTGGTTTCAATGTTGATCGACGCACCTGACGAACCTTCTGGGTCCATTCCTACTGTGGCAGTAGAAGCCCCTTTAATTAACTGTGCAGAGCCTACTGCAGAAGTCGGCGTATTGTATGCAGAATAAAGCCCTGCTAGCCCATTTACGCTAAATTGACGAGCGTCTAATTGCAAACCGCGTACATACACACCTTGCAATGTATTTGTTTCACCACCAAAATTCATTACCGATGCATCTGTTTTTGCTAACACATCAACGATGTTTCTAGGCTCTTTATCTGCAAAGGCTTTTTCATCGTAATTCACAACGGTAATCGGTGATAGAAAAGCAAGCTGTCTGCCAAGTAAGCTTAAATTAACATCGGCTTTTAATTTTTCAGTCGCTTTAAATTTTTCCAGTTCAGATACCACTGACACTTCATCTAAAGCATTGTTACTTGTTTGCTCTTGAGCGAAAAGACTAAAAGATAGGCTCGCAAATAGCGAAGTATAAAGAATGTTATGTTTGAATTTCATAAATTTGCCCTCAGTAAAAAATAAATTTGATGCTAATAATTATCAACATCTCCAATAATATACTAAAAGCAAAAACTAAATCGTTTTAGCAACATCCTTTTACAATGATTTAATTTTAATAAAAAAATAAAAGTAAAATTTACAATAATTTATTTACATCATCTAAAAAATCCGTTATCTATATCGCTGTCATTCTTTCTGACAATTTCATAACAATTCCGTAACAATCAACCTTGCAATATGAGTTGCAATAAGGATATTTTTATGCAGAACACAGAACACACAGTTTGGACAAATAACAAACACCTTGTCAAGCTCTCCACTCTTGCTACTCTAACTCTATTTACTTTGGCTCCCAATGCATTTGCAGCAAAAGTGCCTGAAGGGGTCAAATTGGCTGAAAAGCAAGAAGTACGTATTCAAGCTACTGCCGAGGCTGCCACTTTAGATCCACAAAAAATGGAAGGAACGGCTGAAAGCTACTATGCTCGCCAATTATTAGAAGGATTAGTCAATACTGATTCGGAAGATAATATTATCCCCGGTGTTGCAGAGCGTTGGGAATCTTCGGCAGATAATCAATCCTTAACTTTCTATTTACGCAAAGATGCAAAATGGTCAAACGGTGATCCCGTTACCGCTCACGATTTTGTGTATGCTTGGCAACGTTTAGTTGATCCAAAAACAGCTTCACCTTACGCAACTTATCTCGAATTTATGAAAATGGAAAATGTTGCAGATATTGTCGCAGGTAAAAAATCACCTGATACACTGGGGGTAAAAGCGATTGATGACCATACTTTACAGCTTACTTTAACTGCACCAGTGCCTTATGCCGCAGAACTTACACAACACGCTTCGCTTTTCCCTGTACATAAAGCAACAGTCGAGAAATATGGCGATAACTGGACTCGCCCAGAAAATTTTGTCGGTAACGGTGCTTATAAACTTAGTGCTCGAATTCTCAATGAAAAAGTAGAGCTAGAACGTAGCTCAACGTATTGGAACGATAAAGAAACCGTTATCAATAAAGCTATCATTTATATCTTAAATGACAATGCCGCTATTTCTCGTTTCCGTACTGGTGAGATTGATATTGCGAATATTCCATCAACCCTTTACAAAGATCCTAAATTCCGCAAACAATTCGATTCGCAGATCCATAATTCTCGTAAATTAAGTACATTTACTTACGAAATGAACCTAGCGAAAGCACCATTTGATGATATTCGCGTGCGTAAAGCATTAGATTTAGCGTTAGAGCGTGAAGTAATTACGGATAAAGTTTTAGGTTTTGGTCAGTTGCCAACATTTAGATTTACGCCATTTTATATTGGGGCGGGTGAGAAAATTAAACAGCCTGAATATGCAAGCTGGACTCAGCAACAACGTAATAAAGAAGCTAAAAAATTGTTAAAAGAGGCAGGTTACAGCAAATCTAAACCGCTCAAAACCGAGCTACTTTATAACACTAACGAAGGCTTAAAAAATATAGCGGTTGCAGCTACGGCAATGTGGAAGAAAAATTTAGATGGTATGGCAGATATTAGGCTTAAAAACATTGAATGGAAAACCTTCCTAGACACTAAAAATCAGAAAAACTATACCATTGCTTTCAGTGCTTGGGCTGCCGATTACAATGATGCCAGTACTTTCTTAACTTACTATTTATCCAATAGTGAGCAAAATAAAATCGGTTTCAAAAGTGAGACATTTGATAAACTCATCAATGATTCCTACTATGCGAAAACCCCTGAAGAACGTGCTGAAATCTACGCTAAGGCAGAAGAAGAGTTAGGCAAACATCACCCATTTGTAGCGATTTACCACTACGCTGGCTTATTCATCAAAAATCCTAAATTGAAAGGTTACGAAGGTAAAAGCCCACAAGGTGTTTACTTCTTGCGTGATCTTTATGTAGAAAAGTAAAACACATCAACTCATAATCAACGAAAAGCGGTCAGTTTCTTGCAAATTTTTGCGAAAAACTGCCCGCTTTATTTCTTATTCAAAGAGAGATTGATGTAACGTAAATTCAGTATAACGACATTCTCTTAACGCAGAAAAAGCGGTATAATCCGCCACCTTTCTAACCAACCTTTGTTATTTATATGCAAAAACTTCTTTATCCTGTTGATTCAAAACCACCATTTGGATTAACACTCCTTCTCGCTTCGCAACATTTACTTGCCGCCCTAGGGGGAATTATTGCCGTTCCGCTAGTGCTAGGGAATGTATTACAACTTCCAACCGCAGATACCATTGTGTTAGTCAATGCGGCATTATTAGTATCTGGTATCGTGACGATTATTCAATGTCAAGGTATCGGCCCTATCGGTTTACGCTTACCAAGTGTAATGGGGACAAGTTTTACTTTCGTTGCGGCAGCTCTCGCGATTGGCTTTAGTGAATATGGTGTAGCGGGTATTCTTGGCTCATCATTAGTGGGTTCTTTAGTGATGATTATCGGTAGCTTCTTTATGCCTTATGTTCGCAAGCTGTTTCCACCCGTTGTTACTGGTGTGGTTGTAATGATGATCGGTTTAAGCCTTATTCCTGTGGCTGTGGACTGGTTTGCAGGCGGGCAAAAAGGCGATCCTAACTATGCAGATCCTGCCAATTTGGCAATGGCGACATTTGTCTTAGTGCTTGTGGTTGCATTAGTACAATGGGGCAAAGGGATTTTCTCAGCAGCGGCGATTGTGATTGGTATCTTAGTCGGTTATGTTGTCGCATTAGCATTAGGCTGGATTAACTTCGATAGCGTAAAAAATGCGGAGCTATTTGCCGTTCCACAACCATTACACTTTGGCTTAGCCTTCCCTATTTCTGGAATTATTGGAATGAGTATTGCTTACTTAGTAACCATTGTTGAATCAAGCGGTAACTTTTTAGCGCTAGGTAACGCAACACAAACGGAGATCACTGGTAAACACCTGCGTGGTGGTGTATTGTGCGATGGTTTAGGCTCTGCTTTTGCTGCAATAATGTCCACAACCCCGTTCTCATCATTCTCACAAAATATCGGCGTTATTTCATTGACTGGAGTAGCAAGTCGCTATGTAGTAACAATTATGGGCGTTTTACTCGTGTTAGCTGGTGTATTCCCTGTATTTGGTGCATTGATTGTTTCAATTCCTATGCCAGTATTAGGTGGTGCAGGTTTAATGATGTTTGCAATGATTATTGCAGCAGGTATTCAAATGTTGGATAAAGTAGAACGTAGCAAACGTAATGGATTGATTATTGCTATTTCTATTGGCTGTGGACTAGCAGTAACAACACGCCCTGAACTGCTTGATAAACTACCAAGTTTCTTTAAAGAAATTTTCGGTTCTGGTATTACGGTAGGTTCATTACTGGCTCTTACGCTTAACCTGATTTTGCCACAAGATAAAGAACATTCTGAAAAATAATTACATCAATATCTATTTCCTACTTGAAAAGTAGGAAATAAATCTCTATCTTGTGTAACCATATAACGCTTCGTTAGATAGAAGCGTTTCTTTTTATCACTCAATAAGGAAACACTATGAGCAATGTAATTCATACCACTGACGCAACATTTGAACAAGACGTATTAAAATCAGATGTTCCTGTATTATTAGATTTTTGGGCACCTTGGTGTGGTCCTTGTCGTGCAATCGGACCAATGTTAGATGATTTAGCTGAACAAGTTGGCGAAAATGCCCGTATCGTAAAAATGAATGTTGATGAAAACCAACAAGTACCTGCACAATTCGGCGTACGCAGTATCCCATTCTTACTTATTTTCAAAAATGGTGAAGTTGTAGCACAACAAGTTGGTGCTCAAAACTTACCCGCATTCTTAGAAAACTTGAAATAATAAGTAGCTAATTATAAGCATAAGTGTAATGAAAAAAGAGGTACTAATCATTATCGGTTATCCTCCTTTTGTTCATTGCACTTTTTCACATTACCCTTGGGGGTAATGTGAAGTGCTAGCTCCTTATAGAGTAACCTAAAAACAGCATATTCTATATATAGATTTTTTATTTAAGGTAATCAACTCTCACGCTTAACAATAAAAGACGCTAATTCAGCTAGAGCGGTTGTATCGAATGGAAGTTGAGCTAAAGATAAAAGAGCAGCTTGATAGAGATCTTCAGCTTTTTGTTTTGCTCCGTCTAAACCAAGTAATTTAGGGTAGGTACTTTTATTTAAGGCCTGATCTGCTCCTACGGTTTTTCCTATTTTTTCACTTTGTCCGATAACATCTAAGATATCATCTTGTACTTGAAAGGCTAAACCAATAGCTTGGGCATAATGTGTCAAGTGCTGTTTAATTTGTTGATTATTCACATATTTTGATAAATTAAACCCCATTAACACAGAGGCTAAAATCAAAGCACCTGTTTTATTACGGTGGATTAGCTCCAATTCACTAAGTGAAACACTTTTATTTTCAGATAACAAATCTAAACTTTGCCCTAAACACATTCCTTTTGCTCCAGATGAGCTGGCAAGCAGTTGAATTTGTAGGATTTTTTGTTTTTCCGAAATAGTAGGATCTTGACTTAATAGTTCAAAAGCAAAGGTTTGCAAAGCATCACCAGCTAAAATAGCGGTTGCTTCATCGAATGCAATATGACAAGTTGGTTTACCACGACGAAGAGTGTCATTATCCATTGCGGGCAAATCATCGTGAACTAGCGAATAAGCGTGAATAGCTTCCATTGCTCCTGCAGAGTGATCGAGTTGTTCTAATGGAACACCTAACATTTTTCCTGTCGTATAAATTAAAAATGGTCGAACTCGTTTTCCACCAAGCAATACGGCGTAAGACATTGCATCAATAAGCGGTGAGTTAAAATTATCATATTGCGTTAATTGGGTTGCAAGAAAATCATTAACACGTTGCTGGCATTGCGTAAGCTCGTGAGAAAGTTGATATGTCATTATTGATAATCCACCAATTCACTGTCTTGATCTTTTTGTAATAGAATTTGAATACGTTGTTCTGCTTTTTGTAAGCGTTCTTGTCCTTGCTGAACCAGTTTAATAGCAGTTTCAAACTCAGTTAATGCTTCTTCTAGGGGAAGTTCTCCCGATTCTAAACGCCCGACAATTTCTTCTAATTCTTTCAGGGTTGTTTCAAAATCTTGTGTTGGTTTCTTTGCCACGATAATTTCCTTAGTATTTATAATGTAAATTATTCTGAACTAACTTGTTGTAAATATTGAGATAATTGATAGAAAGTTAATTTCCCACTTGCAACATCCACCATTATGTCATCTAGCCCTATATCTGCTTGAATTTCAACACCTTGCAGATCGAGATAAGTTAGCATTGTTACCATTGCAGTACGCTTATTTCCATCAGGAAATGCGTGGGCTTTTGCTATTGCTATCGCATAAAGTGCAGCGATATCAAATATATTATTGGTGTTTTCATAAAGTATCCAATTATCAATACGAGCTAAAGCACCATCTAGTTTGCCAATATCGGCAAAACCTTTTAATCCAGGCTCATTTTCTAAGATAACCTGATGTATTGCGAGGACTAGTTCAATATCAATCATTTATAAGCAAGGGATTTAATTTCTTTGTTGTGTGTTTTTATCACTCGTTTAGCAGCGGCCAATGCAACACGTTTCCCCGCTTCACCTTTAAGCTCCATTTTTACAGGTTGATTGTTTGATTTCATTGTTTTTCCCTAATTATTACGTTAGAAATTTTGTGATTTATGCTCCTTATCTTAATCTTAAGCATAAGATGCGTCAATCTAGCTTTATATAATATGTACTGAATTATTCAATACATTCAAAAGTGGAAAATTTCGCAAATTTCCGCTATTGTGCAAGCTTCAAGAAGGAGCAAAATGTGAAAGTCACACAATTAAATATATATCCCATCAAATCGTCAAAGGCCTATGTTGTAGAGCAAGCCTTTGTACACCCACAAGGTTTAAATTTTGACCGAGAATTTATGATTACTGAACCTGACGGTACATTTATTACAGCTCGTAAAGAAAAAGTACTCTATCAACTAGCTGCTTTTCCATTTTCAACAGGCATTGTAATACGTGCAGATAATGGGGAACAATGTATCGTACATTATCGTGATTTTGTAAAAAGTGCCGATAGTGAAGTTTGGGGAACACACTTTCCATCTTGGATTGCTCATCATTCCGTTAATCACTGGTTGAGTGGTCTGTTTGGGCGAGAGGTTCAACTTCGTTGGCTTGGAGAGAAAAGCCAACGCCAAGTGACAAATTTTGAACCTAATCCAATGAGCTTTGCGGATAGCAACCCAATTTTGTTAGTTTCACAACAATCTTTAAAACAAGTGCAAGAATGGTCGCCTGTTCCTGTTACAATGGAACAGTTTCGTGGCAATATTGTCATAGATGGCGATTTAGCTTTTGAAGAAGAACAGTGGCAACGCATTCAAATCGGTGATGTGATATTGCGTTTTGCTCAATGTTGTACTCGCTGCATTTTAATTACTCGTAATTTAGATACTTTAGAGTTAGATCCTAAAGCTGAACCATTTAGAACACTTAAACAGCACCATACGAATGAAAAAGGTAAACCATTATTTGGTATTCATCTAGTACCCGAAAATAGTGGGGTTATTCGTGTTGGTGATACTATTACTTTATTAGACTAAGGTCTGTATATGCAAAA
Source organism: Ursidibacter sp. B-7004-1 (assembly GCF_053654055.1). Classification (NCBI taxonomy): domain Bacteria; kingdom Pseudomonadati; phylum Pseudomonadota; class Gammaproteobacteria; order Pasteurellales; family Pasteurellaceae; genus Ursidibacter; species Ursidibacter sp. B-7004-1. Next base: position 84,911 of record NZ_JBSIUP010000003.1, read on the forward strand.
AAAACGCTCCATTTTATTCCCAATATTCTTCTTTATTGGTCTTAATTTAATTATTTTTACCTTATCTCGTATCGGGCTATCTTTTTGGCAAGCCGAACGTATTACTGCCGTTGATGGTTGGGTACGTTTATTCTTACAAGGGTTACGCATTGATATTGTTTCCATTTGTTATCTTTTTGGCGTGCCTGCACTTTTTAGCGTACTCTTTTTGAATAACAATATATTAGGCACTATTTGGCAAAAAATCTTACGCATTTGGCTCACTGTCGGAAGCGTATTTATTCTGTTTATGGAAGTTGCAACCCCTGCATTTATCGAAACTTACGATTTCCGCCCAAACCGTTTATTTATTGAATACTTACTTTACCCTAAAGAAGTTTTTTCAATGTTAGCGAATGGACATCTTGTAGCGGTATTATCTAGCTTAATTGTTACCATCATTGCGAGTGTGATTTATTGGAAGTTATCTGGTTGGGCAGTGAAAGATTTACAGCTACCAAGCTGGAAATGGCGACCAGTCATTGCCTTAGTGATTATTGCTGTTTCTTTTGTCGGTGCTCGTTCAACCTTAAACCATAGGGGAATTAACCCAGCTATGGTAGCATTCTCAGGCGATCCGTTAGTTAATTCACTCGTACTTAACTCAGGTTACTCTGTCTTATATGCCGCACAACAACTAAAAGATGAAGACAAATCATCTGAACAGTATGGAAAAATGCCAGTAGATGAAATGCTAAATATCGTGAAAAGTAGTCGTGGACGTCCAGAAAGTGATTATATTTCTGCAGAATACCCAACTTTAACTCGCAATAAAGCAACCTATCAAGGTAAACCTAAAAATATCGTGATCCTATTAGAAGAAAGTTTAGGGGCACAATTTGTAGGGACATTAGGGGGTAAGCCACTTACACCTGAATTTGATAAATTAGCTCAAGAAGGTTGGTTATTTGAGAATTTATATGCCACAGGAACACGTTCAGTGCGTGGGATTGAAGCGGTTACCGCAGGTTTTACGCCAACTCCCGCTCGTGCAACGGTGAAACTCACAAAAAGCCAGAATGGTTTCTTTACTATTGCTGATTTACTAGGGCGTCAAGGCTATCATACGTCGTTTATTTACGGCGGTGAGAAACACTTTGATAATATGGCAAGCTATTTCTACGGAAATGGTTTCCAAAAAATTATTGATGAGAAGGATTACAAAAATCCAAAATTTGTCGCCACTTGGGGAATGAGTGATGAAGACTTGTTTGATAAAGCCAATGAAACGTTTACAGAATTAGCCAAAGGCGATCAACCTTTCTTTAGCTTGGTCTTTACCTCAAGTAACCACGACCCATTTGAATTCCCAGATGGAAAAATTGAATTGTTTGATAAAGAAAAACAAACCCGTAATAACGCTGCAAAATATGCAGATTACGCTTTAGGCTATTTTTTCAAATTAGCGAAACAATCAAACTATTGGAAAGATACCATTTTCTTAGTGATTGCAGACCACGACTCGCGTGTCGGTGGTGCTGAATTAGTACCGATTAAAAATTTCCATATCCCAGCGTTAATTTTAGGAGAAGGCATTGAAGCAAAACGCGATCCACGTTTAGTTAGCCAAATTGATATGCCGACCACCTTGCTATCTTTAGCCGGCGTAAGTGGCGATTATCCGATGATTGGCTATGATTTAACTCAGCAAGTTGATCCAAATCGTGCCTTTATGCAATACGATCAAACTCAAGGAATGATGAAAGGAACAGATGTGATTATTTTGCAACCGAATACTGCTGCCAAAGGTTATGAATACAATCCACAGAATAATCAACTTACACCGAAAGAACAGCCAGAGTCAATGAAAAAAGAAGCTTTAGCTCACGCATTGTTAGGTAGTTATTTATATAACAAACAGCTGCATAAACTACCTAAAACGGCAAATTAAGTTATTAAGAGTATCATCTTATAGATCTTACTGCATTTAAAAGTCGATTGAGTTTAATATTTATCTTTTATATCAAACTCGATCGGCGATAAACATTGAGCGAATAAAGATTATCGCCAATTTTTTCGGCATTTTCTTGCACTTCTACAAAGGCAAAACCACAACGTTGAGCCACTGCATTACTGCGAGAATTATGAGTTGCACAGCGTAAAACATAGTGGTCAAATTGATCTTGAGTGGCATTGATAATTGCATTAACCGATTGTGTAACAATGCCTTGCCCTTGCATTTCAGGCGAAAGCCAGTAACCGATGTGGGCTGTTCTGTTTTCCCAATCAATCGGCTTATTAAAACTAATTGTTCCTACCGCCTTTCCTTGCCAACAAATCGCCCAAACAAAAGATTCGCCACTTTTTGCTTCTTTTTCACACAATTTTACAAAATTCTGTGAGTCTTCCAACTTATGCGTAAATCTTGTCCAATGGACAAATTGAGATAAATAATCACGATGGCGATCAATCTGTGTAAAAATGGCTTCACTATGCCCATCATTGATTTTCTCGAGTACAATTTCATTATTTATTACAATCTGTTGTGGTAGCTTGTACATCATTTTATTCCCCTTTCAATCAACAAGAATTGGAATTTACGCTCAAAAATTTTACATATCAAGCAACAAGCGGTCTGTTTTTACAAAAATTTTGCAATTTTTTATCCTTTCCCCTTGAAAAGTAAATTCTTACCACCAAATAGCTCCCCGTTACCCTAAAATCAGGGAAAATATTTTAATCTACAAGGCTATAAGGAGCTATTTCAATGAAAATTCGTCCATTACACGATAAAGTTATTTTAAAACGTGAAGAAGAGGAAACTAAATCAGCAGGCGGTATCGTATTGACAGGTTCTGCTGCAACAAAATCCACTCGTGGTAAAGTATTAGCGGTCGGTAACGGTCGTACTTTAGATAATGGCACAGTACTCCCGTTAAATGTGAAAGTGGGCGATGTAGTTATCTTTAATGAGTATGGTGTAAAAGCAGAGAAAATTGACGGCGAAGAAGTGTTAATTCTTTCTGAAGACAATATTTTAGCAATCGTAGAATAATTGAAATTATAGGAAATAAAAAAATGGCAGCAAAAGACGTAAAATTTGGTAATGATGCACGCGTTAAAATGTTAAACGGTGTGAATGTATTAGCAGACGCAGTGAAAGTAACTTTAGGCCCTAAAGGTCGTAATGTGGTATTAGATAAAGCATTTGGTGCACCAACGATCACTAAAGATGGTGTTTCAGTTGCTCGTGAGATCGAATTAGAAGATAAATTCGAAAATATGGGTGCACAAATGGTAAAAGAAGTGGCATCAAAAGCGAACGATGCGGCGGGCGATGGTACAACGACTGCAACGGTATTAGCACAAGCTATCGTAAATGAAGGCTTAAAAGCAGTTGCGGCAGGTATGAACCCGATGGATTTAAAACGTGGGATTGATAAAGCTGTTGCCGCAGTGGTTGAAGAATTAAAAACACTTTCTAAACCTTGCGAAACATCAAAAGAGATTGAGCAAGTAGGGACAATTTCTGCAAACTCAGACAGCACAGTGGGTAAATTGATTGCTCAAGCAATGGAAAAAGTGGGTAAAGAAGGCGTAATTACTGTTGAAGACGGTACAGGTTTAGAAGATGCCTTAGATGTGGTGGAAGGTATGCAGTTTGATCGTGGTTACTTATCACCATACTTCATCAATAAACCTGAAGCAGGTACCGTTGAGTTAGAAAATCCATATATCTTATTAGTCGATAAAAAAATCTCGAACATTCGTGAAATTCTGCCAGTATTAGAAGCAGTGGCAAAAGCAGCGAAACCGTTGTTAATTATTGCAGAAGATATTGAAGGCGAAGCATTAGCAACTTTAGTTGTGAATACAATGCGTGGTATCGTGAAAGTCGCGGCGGTTAAAGCTCCGGGCTTTGGTGATCGCCGTAAAGCAATGTTACAAGATATTGCGATTTTAACGGCAGGTACAGTGATTTCAGAAGAAATCGGTATGGAATTAGAGAAAGCCACGCTTGAAGAACTTGGTCAAGCAAAACGTGTTGTGATTTCAAAAGACAATACCACTATTATTGACGGTATCGGTGATGAAGCACAAATTAAAGGTCGTGTTGCTCAAATTCGTCAGCAAATCGAAGATTCAACCTCAGATTATGATAAAGAAAAACTCCAAGAGCGTGTAGCAAAATTAGCTGGCGGTGTTGCAGTAATTAAAGTTGGTGCAGCGACTGAAGTTGAAATGAAAGAGAAGAAAGATCGTGTTGATGATGCACTTCACGCAACTCGTGCAGCGGTTGAAGAAGGCATTGTTGCAGGTGGTGGAGTGGCATTAGTGCGTGCTGCAAGCAAAGTCGCAACAACCTTAAAAGGTGATAATGAAGAACAAAACGTGGGTATTAAACTGGCACTTCGTGCAATGGAAGCTCCACTTCGTCAAATCGTAACCAATGCAGGTGAAGAAGCATCAGTTGTTGCTCGTAATGTAAAAGATGGTAGTGGCAACTATGGCTATAATGCGGCGACAGAACAATATGGCGATATGTTAGAAATGGGTATTTTAGACCCAACTAAAGTAACTCGTTCAGCATTACAATTTGCAGCCTCTATCGCAGGGTTAATGATCACAACAGAATGTATGATCACCGATTTACCTAAAGATGAAAAAGCTGACTTAGGTGCTGGAATGGGCGGTATGGGTGGAATGGGCGGAATGATGTAATTCATAGCCATACACATAAATAATAGACTAAGACTTAATTTCTAGTATTGGGGAATTAAGTCTTTTTTCTTGCAAAAAATTTTCCCGATCTCACCGCTTGTAAGCTATAATAACAAAAATACTGTATAAAATCACATAAAAGAGGCGTTGTGATGGATTTTTCTTTATTACTAGACGGATTAAATGATAAACAGCGAGAAGCAGTTGCTGCTCCATTAGGAAACTATCTTGTATTAGCTGGGGCTGGCAGTGGTAAAACTCGGGTCTTAACACATCGCATAGCTTGGTTAATTGGGGTGGAAAATATTCCCGAAGCGAGTATTTTAGCGGTTACTTTTACCAATAAAGCGGCTGCAGAAATGCGTCATCGTATTGAACACACGTTATCTCAATCTAGTAATCATCGACTATTTGGAATGTGGGTAGGCACTTTCCATAGTATCGCTAATCGTTTACTGAGAATGCACTACCTTGATGCAAATCTTCCGCAAGATTTTCAAATTATGGATAGTGAAGATCAGCAACGCCTAATTAAACGCTTATTGAAATTACATAATATTGATGAAAAACATTTTCCACCAAAACAAGTGGCGTGGTTTATCAATGCTAAGAAAGATCAAGGATTACGAGCAAAAGACATTGAACGTAGTGATGATGTTAATACCCAAAAATTAGTACAAATTTATCAGATCTACCAAGATGCTTGCGATCGTGCAGGTTTACTCGATTTTGCAGAGTTACTCATTAGAACCTATGAGCTATTTAAACAAAATAAATTGATTTTACAGCGTTATCAGCAGCGATTTCGCCAAATTCTCATTGATGAGTTTCAAGATACCAACAACATTCAGTATGACTTAATTCATTTACTTGCAGGTAATAGTAGTAATGTAATGATTGTTGGTGATGATGACCAATCCATTTATGGCTGGCGTGGTGCTCAAGTTGAAAATATTCAACGTTTTTTAGATGACTATACCAATGCTCAAACAATTCGTTTAGAACAAAATTATCGTTCTACGGGGAATATTTTAAGTGCTGCTAATGGTTTGATTGCCAATAATGAAAACCGCTTAGGTAAGAATTTATGGACGGATAGCGGAGAGGGTGAGCCTGTTGATATTTATTGTGCTTTCAATGAGCTTGATGAAGCCCGTTTTGTTGCATCACAAATTAAACAATGGAAAGAAGATGAAGGAGAGCTAAATCAGTGTGCGGTGCTGTATCGTAGCAACAGCCAATCACGTGTTATTGAAGAAGCTCTTATTCAAGCAAGTATTCCTTACCGTATTTATGGCGGAATGCGATTTTTTGAACGCCAAGAAATTAAAGATGCTTTGGCATATTTACGTTTAATTGCGAATCGCCAAGATGATGCGGCTTTTGAGCGTGTGGTAAATACACCACCGCGTAGTATCGGTGATCGTACGTTAGATATTTTGCGACAGCTCACTCGTACACGCCAAATTACTTTATGGCAAGCTATTCAAGTTGCTGTTCAAGAAGAGCAACTTTCAGGGCGTGCTGCATCGGCTTTATTACGTTTTGTGGATTTAATCAATGCACTTGAGCAAGAAACAGAACAAATGCCACTTTTTGAACAGACCGATTTTGTGATCCGCAAATCTGGTTTATACGAAATGTATAAACAAGAGAAAGGGGAAAAAGGCGAAGTTCGTATTGAAAACTTGGAAGAATTAGTAACTGCTGCACGCCAATTTAATAAACCTGATGAAGCAGAAGAAATGAGCGATCTAACTGCTTTTTTAACTCACGCATCATTAGAATCAGGTGAGACACAAGCATCACCACATCAAGATTATGTGGAGCTGATGACTTTACACTCAGCAAAAGGGCTTGAATTTCCACGAGTATTTATTGTTGGTGTAGAAGAAGGCATTTTTCCAAGCGGAATGAGCTTTGACGAAGGGCGTTTACAAGAAGAACGGCGTTTAGCTTATGTCGGTATTACTCGAGCGAAAAAGAAACTCACAATTAGCTATGCGGAAAGCCGCCGTTTATATGGTAAAGAAGAGCGTCATTTACCTTCCCGATTTATTGCCGAATTACCTGAAGAGCACATTCGAGAAGTCCGTTTGCGTGGAAATATCAATCGCCCAGCTCACTTTTTTGCAAAAAATTCCCCAAAACCAACCGCTTCAGTACTTGAGGATAGTCCTTGGAAGATGGGACAAAAAGTCCGACACGAGAAATTTGGGCAAGGCACAATCATCAATGTCGAAGGCAGTGGGGATCAGACTCGCTTACAGGTCGCTTTTGTCCAACAAGGGATTAAATGGTTGATTGCCAAAATGGCAAATTTAGAAAAGGCATAGCATTAGAAAAGTGAATATAAAAATGAAACAGAGTGTTTATGATAATCCGATTTTTTTTGCTAATTATTTAAAGTTGCGTGAGAACCCGATTAGCCTAAATGAGATAGTTGAAAAGCCAACGATGTTCTCGCTTTTGCCCGATCTTAATCACAAGCAAGTGCTTGATTTAGGTTGTGGCGTGGGAGAGCATCTTCTCCATTATTTGCAACAAGGTGCAAAAAAAGTGGTGGGCTTAGATCTTTCTCAATCAATGCTAGCACAAGCAGAGCAAGGTTTTGCAAAAAATGGTTATGATCAAACCGCTTATCGTTGCTACTGTTTACCAATGGAGCAGTTAGATCAAATTGAAGAAACTAATTTTGATTTGGTGACGAGTTCTTTTGCTTTCCACTATGTTGAGGATCTGAAAGGTTTATTACAACGTATTCATTCAAAACTAGCTCCCAATGGTATGTTAGTTTTTTCCCAAGAACACCCGATTACAACTTGCTTTCGTGAAGGCGAACGCTGGGTTAAAGACCAAAATAAACAACAAATAGCCTATCGTCTTAGCTTTTACCGAGAAGAAGGACTACGAAATAGGAATTGGTTTCAGCAACCATTCAAGACTTATCATAGAACCACTGCGACTATTTTAAATAGCTTAATTGACGTAGGATTTGAGATTATAAGAGTAGAAGAACCGATGTTGGCAGAGCAGACCGAGTGGCATAACGAGTTTAAAGATTTACGTCATCGTCCACCATTACTGTTTATAAAATCAGTAAAGAGACTAGATATAAGATAATTCTATACTACTCCATTTGTAGTATTATTTTATTCGCTGTAATTTATAGTTATTTTTTGTTTTAGTAGGATTCCCATTTTCATCACAAACTTCAACGTAGCTATCTGTTACTAATAGGGTAAGATTCCCAGAATTGTTTAAACGAAGTACATTAGATTTATTGGTATCCCAAATATAATTCCCTTTCTCAATATAAGGGTGCTGCTCTTTATTTTTGAAGTAAACCGTATTGTATTGATAAGTCTTATCTGAATTTAATACAAGCTCAGCGTCAATTTTTTCACAATCTGCACAAGGTAAAGAACCCTTATAAGTACCAGATACGGTTTTTTGTGGCAGACCTGAACAAGCCCCTAACATTGTAGTAAAAGCAATTAGGGCAATTTTTTTCATCTTGGCTTTCCTCTTTAATTTTTAAGTATTCGAGCTAAATAGATTTAAAATTAGGATTTAGTTTTAATTCTAGTTGTTTAATATGTGGGAAATCTATTTGAATTAAATCTAATAACATTGATTGTTGTAATAAAAATCCTTGCCGTATCGTGGCATTTTGAACTTCAATAACCAATAGATTATCGTATAAATTGATAATTCGATAAAGATTCCGATATTGAGCTGGAAGAATCTGTTGGATTTTAAGATTTAACAGATTGATTTCATTGCTACGTTGGACAAGCTTAGCTAGGCTTGAGTTCTCTAAAATGTCCGTAATATTTTTAAGTGGTTGAATTTTCATCTTTATTTACAATTATTCCCCTTGTTTTTCTTAACTTAGCCACAATAATCTGACTTATTCTACAAAAGTATCGTATAATCGGCATAGTTTTTTTCGAGTTAATTTTATTATGGGTCTTTTTCGACAGTTTCATAAACCTGCATTTTGGTCGCAACTATTTTTAGGACAGTTGTTCTTAGGAATGGTCGCGATTTTAACCTTACCTAATGCACAGCCAATCTTGAATGAAACCGAACAAAGTACCATTGCAAATCAACAATTCCTTACACTTAGTGATTTATCACAGTTTCAATACAATGAAAAAGAACAAACTTATTTTTTCATTGAACCACAATTTTCTTTAAACCTTATCGAAAAACAAGCGGTTATTTTTTGCGAATTTTTTGTAAAATCATACCGCTTTGATGATATTGCTACCCCACCAATTCGAGCTGGGCCTTACGCCTGATTTTTTCAATTTATTTTATTACTGGTGTCTATTGATACTAATTATTCCCTATTTTAAATACTATTTCTATTAGGAAAGAATTTTATGTTTACAAAATTAATGACTTCAATTTTTGGCAGTAGCAATGATCGTACTTTACGCCGTTTAAACAAACGAGTGGTACAAATTAACAAATTAGAACCTGAATTTGAAAAATTAACTGATGATGAATTAAAAGCCAAAACTGCAGAATTTAAACAACGTCTTGCAGAAGGGGCAACGTTAGATAGCTTATTACACGAAGCTTTTGCGACAGTGCGTGAGGCTAGCAAACGTGTATTAGGAATGCGTCATTTTGATGTGCAGCTTATCGGTGGTATGGTGCTGACTGAACGTAACATCGCAGAAATGCGTACTGGGGAAGGTAAAACTTTAACTGCAACGCTACCTTGCTACTTAAATGCTTTAACAGGTAAAGGCGTTCACGTTGTAACCGTCAATGATTACTTAGCTCGCCGAGATGCTGAAACTAACCGCCCATTATTTGAATTTTTAGGAATGAGCGTTGCAGTCAATATTCCGGGGTTAGCCTCTGATGAAAAGCGTGCAGCTTATCAAGCGGATATTACTTATGCGACTAACAGTGAATTAGGCTTTGATTATTTGCGTGATAACTTAGCTCATTCAAAAGAAGAACGTTTTCAACGCCCATTACATTATGCGTTAGTCGATGAAGTGGACTCAATCTTAATTGATGAAGCTCGTACACCATTGATTATTTCAGGCCCTGCAGAAGATGCTACGCAAATCTACCAAGCGATTGATACCATCATTCCACACTTAATCGCACAAGATAAAGAAGATACCGAAGAATATACGGGTGAAGGTGATTTTACCTTAGATCTCAAAAGTAAACAGGCTCACTTAACAGAGCGTGGGCAAGTGAAAGTTGAAGAATTGCTTACTCAAATGGGCTTAATGCACGAAGGTGAAAGTTTATATCACCCAGCTCGTATCAGCTTATTACATCACGTTTATGCCGCATTGCGAGCTCACAAATTATTTGAATTAAATGTGGACTACATTGTAAAAGATGGTGAAGTGGTGATTATTGATGAACACACTGGGCGTACAATGGCAGGCCGCCGTTGGTCAGATGGTTTACACCAAGCGATTGAAGCCAAAGAGAAAGTCAATATCCAAGGTGAAAACCAAACCGTTGCATCAATTACTTATCAAAATTACTTCCGCTTATACGAAAAACTAGCGGGAATGACTGGTACGGCAGATACGGAAGCCTTTGAATTCCAACAAATTTATGGCTTAGATACCGTTGTTATCCCAACTAACCGTCCAATGATTCGTGATGATAAAACTGATTTAATGTTTAAGAGCGAGCCTGAAAAATTCCAAGCGGTTATTAAAGATATTCAAGACTGTATGGCTCGTAACCAGCCTGTACTCGTGGGAACAATTTCAATCGAAAAATCGGAAGCTCTCTCTGAAGCCTTAAAACAAGCTGGCATTCCACATAAAGTGTTAAATGCAAAATTCCACGCCCAAGAAGCAGAAATTGTGGCTGATGCAGGCTATCCAGGAGCGGTAACCATCGCAACCAATATGGCAGGACGTGGTACAGATATTGTGTTAGGTGGTAACTGGAAAGCGGAAATCTCGAAACTAGAAAATCCAACAGCAGAACAGATTGAAGCGATTAAATCTGCGTGGAAAGAACGTCATGAGATTGTAATGAAAGCGGGCGGTTTACACATTATTGGTACAGAGCGCCACGAATCTCGTCGTATCGACAACCAATTACGTGGACGTTCAGGTCGTCAAGGCGACCCAGGTTCTTCACGTTTCTATCTCTCTTTAGATGATGCGTTAATGCGTATTTACCTTAACGAAGGCAAATTAAATATGATGCGTAAAGCCTTTAGCGAAGAAGGCGAAGCGATGGAGTCTAAATTATTAACCAAAGTGATTGCATCTGCCCAAGCCAAAGTAGAAGCACACAACTTTGACGGACGTAAGCAATTATTACAATATGACGATGTTGCGAACGAACAACGTAAAGCGATCTATGAGCAACGTAATTACTTATTAGAAAGCGATGATATTTCAGCAATGATCGACACTATTCGTACTGATGTATTCAATACGGTAATCGATCAATATATTCCACCACAATCTATTGAAGAAATGTGGGATATTCCAGCGTTAGAAAATCGCTTAAAACAAGAGTTTGCAATGGATCTACCGATTGAACAGTGGCTCAATGATGAAAAAGATCTGCACGAAGATACACTACGTGAACGTATTATCTCCCTAGCGAAAACCCAATATGCTGAAAAAGAAGCAATGGTGGGAGCAGAAATAATGCGTAACTTCGAAAAAGGAGTAATGTTACAGAATCTTGATGAACTCTGGAAAGAGCATCTCTCAGCAATGGATTATCTGCGTAAAGGGATTCATTTGCGTGGTTATGCTCAAAAAGATCCGAAACAAGAGTATAAAAAAGAGTCTTTTGCAATGTTTACCAATATGCTTGATCACTTAAAATCTAATGTGATTAGTATTCTAAGCCGTATCCAAGTGCGTAGCCAAGAAGAAGTGGAGCAAGCAGAACGTGAACGTCAGGCACTAGCAGAGCAAGAGTCTGCTCATTATCACGAAGAAAACAGTGAACAAGAAAATGCACTGACAGAAGAACAAGATTTATCAAATCTTAATATCGGGCGTAATGAACCTTGCCCGTGTGGTTCAGGCAAAAAATATAAACATTGCCACGGTAATAAAGCAAAATATGCTTAATAACTAACATAAGCGGTCAGATATTGTAAAAAATTTGCAAGAAATGGCCGCTTTGTTTTAATCACTCTATGTTTATTTTCACGATTAGGAAAGGAAATGACAAAAAAGCAGGTACAAGTTGCCGTAGGCATTATTCGTAATGAATTTGGGCAGATCTATCTCACACAGCGTTTAGAAGGGCAAGATTTTGCTCAATCGTTAGAATTCCCCGGTGGAAAAATTGAACCCGATGAAACACCAGAGCAAGCATTAAAAAGAGAATTGGAAGAAGAGATCGGCATTGTTACTTTAAGTGCGTTTCCCTACGAGCATTTTCATTTTGAATACCCAACTAAGACCATAGAATTCTTTTTCTATTTAGTTGAAGAGTGGATTGGCGAGCCTTTTGGACGAGAAGGACAAGAAGGTTTTTGGATCCATCAATCCGAGCTGGAAGAAGGTCAATTTCCCCCAGCCAATGCTGAGATAGTTAATCGCTTAAAGCATGAAATACATTGATTGTTATTAACATAGATGTAATGGATAAATCAGCAATCATTTTTCCATTACACCTTTTTGTTTGAGCATCTAGTTTTATTTTAATTTCAGTTTTTTCCCTACTACGATTTTATTTTGTTTAATATCGTTGAGTTCACTAAGTTTATCTGGGGTTGTTTTATACATTCTTGCAATAGAGTAAAGTGTTTCATCTTTCTGCACAATATGGAATTTAGCATTCAAATCTACTTCCTTTTGGCTCTCTTTACTAGAAATCTTCTCTTTGCTTTTTGTAGTTTGCTGTTTTTTCTCGTCTTTTTTACTTGTTTGGATATTTTCTTTACTATTTTCCTTAGTTGGCTTATTCGCCATTTTTTTGGCGTCTACCTTGTTTAGCTTTGTTTCTGTTTTATCCGACTTTTTCGCTTCTTTCTCTTTAATACTCAACTTAGCATCTTTATTTTTCTCTTTTTTCGTTTCATTTCGTTCAGTATAAATCGCTTTTGGCGAGACTTTATAGTATTTACGTTGATATTCGACTAAACCATTATAGATCGCTCTAGCAACTTGGCGGCGATAGGCAAGAGAAGAAAGTTTTTGTTCTTCTATGGCATTCGAGAGAAAGCCTGTTTCAACTAAGATAGACGGAATATCAGGCGAACGTAACACACTTAAACTTGCGTGCTGTGGAGCACTTTTAGCGAGTTTAGTCACATTGCTCATTTTACTGAGAATAGTTTTGCCTAATTCATAACCTGCTCGCTGTGAATGAGAAAATTGTAAATCCAATACGGTTTGGCTTAAATAACGCTCGTTAGCTTGAGCCAGTACAGAACCTGCACCACCAAGCAATTCAGATTGTTTTTCGTGATCTTCTAGCCATTTACCTAATTCATCATTTGCTCTGCGATTGGATAAAACCCAAACAGATGCACCGCGTAAATTCTCCGAACTTGGTGATGAATCTGCGTGAATAGACACTAAATAATTGGCTTTATTTTTACGGGCAATCTCGGTTCGGTTTGGTAACTGAATAAAATAATCGCCACTACGGGTCATCACAGCTCGAAAATTTGGATCAGCATCAAGTAGTGCTTTTAACTCTTTAGCGATAGATAAGGTAACATCTTTTTCTTTGATACCTAGTGTTTTTCCGATTGCTCCAGGGTCTTTTCCACCGTGTCCCGCATCAATCGCAATGACTGTTTTGGCATAGCTTGTAATGCTGAAAGTAAATAAAGCAACCAGCGGTAGAAATTTTAAAAGTTTATGTTTCATTTTATTTCTCAAATAGGCTTTACTAAGCTGTGTGATTTGCTAGAAAATTTGCAATAATCGTTTTTCCAATTTCATTTTGTGCTTGTAATTCAATGTTTCTGCCTGTTTGTGCATAATCAATTTGAATAATAATATCAGCACTTGGAATCATTCCTTGCCCACGCATAGCCCATTCTAATAAACAGAGTGTTTGTGGGCGGAAGTAATCACGAATACCCATAAATTCTAGTTCTTCAGGATCAGCTAAACGATAAAGATCAAAATGATAAAGAGAATAAGGAGCTAAATGATATTCTTCCACTAGCGTATAAGTTGGGCTTTTCACATTTCCTTGATGCCCAAAGGCTTGTACGATACTGCGAGTGAGTGTGGTTTTACCCGCCCCTAGCTCGCCATTGAGATAAATCACTAACCCTTTATCACGATGATTTGCAAAAAAATCTTGGAATGTGACCGCTAATTTACAGCCAAATTCCAACATTTGTGTTTCATTTTCAAAATAAAATTGTGTTTTTGTCATTCTTGTTTGTTATTTAATCTAATTTAATAAAATGCTCTCGGTAAAATTTTAATTCTTCAATAGATTCTTTAATATCGTCTAGTGCTAAATGCGTATTTTTTTTGTTGAATTGATTAAGCATTTCTGGTTTCCAACGGCTTGCTAACTCTTTTAAGGTGCTAACATCGAGGTGACGATAATGAAAAAATTCTGCTAAATCAGGCATATAACGGTAAAGAAAACGCTTATCTTGTGCAATGCTGTTTCCACAGATAGGTGATGCACCTTTAGGGACCCATTTTTTCAGAAAATCAAGGGTTTGTAACTCTGCCGCACGTTCGGTTAATTTACTCTGTTTTACACGCTCCACTAAACCATTTTCGGTGTGGGTTTTAACGCACCATTCGCTCATTTTATTCAGTAATTCATCGGATTGATGAATAGCAAGTACAGGCCCTTCGGCAAGAATATTTAGATCTTTATCAGTAACAATAGTGGCAATTTCGATAATACGCTCTTTTTCAGGATCTAATCCTGTCATTTCTAGATCGATCCAAATTAAATTTTGTTTATTTTGTTCACTCATTATCATTCCTTAATTGTTGTAATGCTTGATAAACATTCTGTGGCACAAATTGTGCGACATCGCCTTGATGTCGATAAACTTCTCGAACCATTGTAGAAGATAGATAACGCCACGCTAATGAAGACGGTAAAAATACTGTTTCTAATTCATTTTGTAGCTGTTGATTAAGCTGTGCTAGGTGAATTTCATAATCAATATCCGCTCCACCACGAATACCGCGAATCAATGCAGTTGCGTTATGATCTTTGGCTAAATCTGCCAGTAAGACACTAAATCCCAACACAGTTACATTATCTAAGTGATGGCAACTTTGTTTAACTAATTCAATCCGTTGTTCAAGGCTAAAAAGCGGTTGTTTACTTGGATTTTTAGCAACAGCTATAATTACTTTATCAAATAATTTTGCCGAACGTTGAATAACGTCCAAATGTCCATTTGTAATAGGATCGAAAGTACCAGGGTAAATGACCGTTTTATTCATCTTTATTCTCTTTTGATTCTAAATAAGGCGATAGTAATGCTAAGTGGCGTTTTAACGCTCCTTGATTCTCTTTTAAAACATCATAACCTGCTTGGCTAATCTCTTTCCCTAGTTCTGGGTGCTCAAAGAGATAATTAACGGCTTCCGCAAGACCTTCAACGTTACTCTCAATTTCAATCACACCATCAACATCTCTTAATTTACTAAAGACTTCTGGAAAGTTAAATGTATGTAAACCTGAGATAACGGGTAATCCAAATGCGATAGGTTCAAGTGGGTTATGCCCACCGTGTTTTACAAGGCTTCCACCTATAAAAGCAACTTGTGCTAAACCGTATAATAACATCATTTCACCCATTGTATCACCAAGTAATACTTGGGTATTTGGTAAAATTCCACGCTGATCTGACCGCTTGACATAAGGTATTTTCATTTTTCTAAGTAGCTCTTCGACACTTGCAAAACGTTCTGGGTGGCGTGGTACTAAAATCAGCACAAGGCTTGGGTGTGTAATTAACAATTTACGATGGGCGTCTAAAATCATTTTTTCTTCACCTTCGTGGGTGCTACCAGCAATCCATACAGCTCTTCGAGAAAGGTTTAGATAAACTCGAGTTTCGGTAACTTTTTTATGTAGCTCAGGTGTAATTTCTAAATCGAATTTAAGATTTCCAGTATTTACTAAACGCTGCGGGTTAAACCCTAACTGGATATAGCGTTCAGCACTAACGGAATCTTGAGCTAAAATTAGCGTAATTTCATTGAGCATTTCTCGTAAGTGCGTCTTTATCCAGCCATAACGTTTAGCTGACCTTGGTGATAAACGAGCGTTAGCAATCACAAATGGAATTTTTCGTTGATGAATTTGATGAATTAAGTTTGGCCATAATTCTGTTTCAATTACCACAAATAATTTTGGTTTAACAAATTTCAGAAAACGATTGATTGCATCGGGTAGATCGTAAGGTAGATAAATGTGAGATAGACTGTCACCAAAAGCCGATTTAACCCTTTCTGAGCCTGTTGGGGTAACAGTGGTTACTGTGATGGCTAACTGGGGATATTGAGTTCGAATTGCTTTAATCAATGGTGTTGCAGCAATCACCTCACCGACTGATGCGGCGTGAATGACGATCCCATTCGCTTTAGGTGGAATTATTTTTGAATAAAAGCCGTAACGTTCGGATAAACGTTGACGGTATTCAGGCAAAGTTCTACCACGATACAACATTACCAATAGCACTAGTGGCTGAATAATATAACTAAGTAAAGTATATAAATGGCGTAACATTTTAGGTCCTTAATAGCCGATAGTCTTATTCAAATTCTAATTCAACGGCATTTTCACCGAGTAAATCTTTCAGTTTAGTTAGCATTGCCTCTTTCGGCGTTACTCGCCATTCAATATCCCCGACTAATAATGCCCGCCCTTCAGGGCTTTGGTAGTAAAAATGCAAAGGTAGAGTTGAATCTTTATAAGGCGTTAAGATTTCAGTTAATTCTTTAATAAAATGAGCGGTAAGTTGTTCTTGTGAAATTGCAAGAGCAAGGCTTTTGGCGTAACGACTTCTTGCTTCATCAAGAGAGAGTAGCTCTCTTGCAGACATTTTTAAACCACCACTGAAATCATCGTGCTGTATCGAACCGATGGCGACAATAATTTCATCTTTTTGTAATAGATGCCCATAATTTTCAAGTGCTTCTGAAAATAAGGTGATATCGAGCTTTCCTGACCTATCTTCAATGGTGGCAATACCAATGCGACTACCCCGTTTGGTTACAGCAACACGAGATGCCATTACCATTCCTGCAACACAAGCTGTTTGCCCACGATAAGTCGGTTGTATTTCATTTAAACGTGCAGGAGCATAATGAGCAAGTTCTTTTAAGAAACGCCCTACTGGGTGTCCGCTTAAGTAAAGTCCTAAGGTTGATTTTTCGCCTTCTAAAATAGCTTGCTCACTGAGTTTTGGGGTATTTGCATACGCATTTTGGACTTCTTCTGGCGTTTCAGTAAGTACCCCAAACATATCACTTTGACCTAAGGCTTCCATTTTTGAATGTTGGTCGGAGGCTTTAAGTGCATCTTCTAAGTTCTTTAGGAGTGCTGCTCGGTGAGGACCTAATTTATCAAAAGCCCCCGCCATTATTAAGCCTTCAAAGGTTCGGCGATTGACTTTCCGCAAATCAACTCGGGCAGTGAGATCAAACAGATCTTTAAAAATCCCCCCGCTATCACGTGCTTCTAAAATCGCATCAACAGGTGCTTCACCAACCCCTTTAATTGCCCCTAAACCATAGACGATCTCGCCTTTTTCATTCACACTAAAGCGATGTTTCCCTGTGTTAATATCAGGTGGTACAACCGTTAGCCCCATATTGATACATTCATCATAGAAACCAACAATTTTATCTGTATTGTCTAACTCTGATGTCATAACCGCTGCCATAAATTCCGCAGGATAATGGGCTTTCAACCACAGTGTTTGATAAGAAACCAACGCATAAGCAGCCGAGTGAGATTTATTAAAACCATAACCCGCAAATTTTTCTACCAAGTCAAAGATTTTCATTGCCAATCCGCCATCAATGCCGTTTTTGATTGCCCCTTCTTCAAAGGTCGAACGTTGTGCAGCCATCTCTTCAGGTTTTTTCTTACCCATTGCACGCCGTAATAAATCCGCACCACCCAAGGTGTAGCCAGCTAATACTTGTGCAATCTGCATTACTTGTTCTTGGTAAACAATAACCCCGTAGGTTGGTTCTAAGATCGGTTGTAATGATTCGTGTTGATATTGCGGATCAGGGTAAGAAACAGGCTCTTTTCCGTGTTTACGATCGATAAAGTTTTGCACCATTCCAGACTCTAGCGGGCCTGGTCGGAATAACGCAACCAATGCAATAATATCTTCAAAACAGTCTGGTTTTAAACGAGAGATCAAGTCCTTCATACCCCGAGATTCCAACTGGAATACCGCAGTGGTTTTCGCATTGAGTAACAGTTCAAAAGCTTTTTTATCATCAAGGGGAATGCTTTCAATTCGAACAGGCTCTTTCCCTTCTCGTGCAAGGCGTTGGTTGATCATCTCCAATGCCCATTTAATAATCGTTAAAGTGCGTAAGCCCAAGAAGTCGAATTTTACTAAGCCTGCATACTCAACATCATTTTTATCAAAGTGAGTAACAGGGTGTAGCCCTTCTGAATCGCAATAAAGCGGAGAGAAATCAGTGATCGCAGTGGGTGCAATAACCACTCCACCAGCGTGTTTCCCTGCATTACGCGTTACCCCTTCAAGCTTGCGAGCCATATCAATTAAGGCTTTGACTTCTTCATCAGTATCGTATAACTCGGGCAATTTCGGCTCAGCATCAAAGGCTTTCGCAAGAGTCATTCCCGGATCAGGCGGAATCAATTTAGAGATACGATCCACAAAGCTATAAGGGTGTCCTAAAACACGCCCCACATCTCGAATTACCGCTTTGGCTGCCATCGTACCAAAGGTAATAATTTGTGAAACAGCTTGTCTTCCATAAGTTTCGGAAACGTGTTCAATCACACGATCTCGTCCGTCCATACAGAAATCGACATCAAAATCGGGCATTGAAACCCGCTCCGGATTAAGAAAACGTTCAAAAAGCAGATCAAACTCAAGGGGGTCAAGATCGGTAATTTTTAACGCATAAGCAACTAATGATCCTGCACCAGAACCACGCCCAGGGCCAACAGGAATATCGTTATCTTTTGACCACTGGATAAACTCCATCACAATCAGGAAGTAACCTGGGAACCCCATTTGGTTGATTACATCTAGCTCAACTTGCAATCTTTCATCATAAACCGACCGCTTGTTTGCTCGTTCTTCGGGATCGGGAAAGAGAAACTCAAGGCGTTCTTCTAAGCCATCTTTCGATTTCTTTACTAAGAAATCTTCGACAGATAACTCGCCTGTTGGGAAATTCGGTAAAAAATATTCTCCTAAACGAATCGTTACATTACAGCGTTGAGCAATTTTTAGTGTATTTTCAATAGCTTGTGGTAAATCGGCAAATAATGCACACATTTCCGCTTCACTACGAAAATACTGCTGTGCCGAGTATTTCTTGGGACGTTTTGGGTCATCTAAAGTATAGCTATCGTGAATAGCTACTCGGATTTCGTGAGCGTCAAAATCATCTTGGTGTAAAAAAACAACATCATTGACAGCGACAACAGGAATTGCAAATTTTTGAGCAAAAACCACCGCTTGTTGAATATAGCGTTCTTCATCGGTTCGCCCTGTGCGACAGAGCGAAAGATAGTAGTGTTCGGCAAAATGTTGTTGATAAAATTGAAGTAACTGTTCTGCTTCTGTAACATTTTCTTTAAGTAACGCTTTGCCTACATCACCATTACGCCCACCAGATAGCACAATGATGCCTTCATTTAACTCTGCCAACCACGCCTTTTCAACCACTGGGAATTGAAAGTAACCTTGTTGATAAGCCTTTGAGATTAAAAGGGTAATATTATGATAGCCGACATTGTTCTTTGCCAGTAGCGTTAGCTCAAACAACTCATCACTTTCTGGCTCAGAGCGAACCATTATATCCACCCCGACAATCGGCTTCACCCCAGAACTCAATGCTTCCCCATAAAAACGGACTAAACCGCAGAAGTTGGTAAAATCCGTTAATGTCATTGCCACCATATTATTTGCAACGCAAGTTTTGACTAACGGTTTAACTTTCGCTAAACCGTCAATCATCGAGAAATCACTGTGGACTTTTAAATGGACAAAGCGTGGTTGTGACATTATGAAATTCCTTAATCCCTTTTCTTACCTAACAACCACCAAACAATCATCAAACAGATTAAACTTGGGGTTAATGCACCAAGTGGAACGGGTAGCCACGAAACAACAAGGCTTAAATTACCAAACACGATATTGGCGACATAGAAAATGAAACCTGCAAGGATACCAATCACAATTTTAGCTCCCATCGTACTACTGCGTAATGGACCAAAAATAAAGGAAATTGCTAGCAGCATCATTACTGCCATTGAGATCGGTTGGAAAATTTTCCGCCATAGTGTAATTTCAAAACGTTTTGGATCCTGTCCTGTTTCTTTTAAGAAACCGACATAGTCTGCTAAGCCTGTAATAGATAGCGACTCAGGTTTAAGTGAAACAATCCCTAATTTACTTGGTGTAATGCTGGTCTGCCAAGATTGCTGAGTTTGTTTATCTTGATTGATTTGGTTCTCGCCAATAATGGATTTTTCTACATTTTTTAATAGCCATTCATCATTCTGATATTCAGCTTTTTGAGCTTTTAGAATAGATTTTAGCTCTCGCTTGTCAAATTCATAGATCAAAATATCGTTCAAATTTCTTTCATCATTGATCTTTTGAATATAGATAAAATTATTACCATCTTTTGCCCAAAAACCACCCTGCGTAGCTAACATTGAGCCACCACTCTGTGCAATAGAACGCATATTTCTGGCAAATTGTTCCGTTTGTGGTACGCCCCATTCACCGATCACCATTGTGAAGATCACTAATGGAATAGCGGTTTTCATTACCGCTAAGCCAATGCGAAAACGTGAAAATCCAGACGCTTGCATTACTACCAATTCACTACGGCTTGCCAATGTGCCAAGTCCCATTAGTGAACCCAACAGGGCGGCAATCGGGAAAAAGGTTTCGACATCTCTTGGAATGGTCAGAAAGGTATAATAAGCAGCGTGTAAGCCATCGTAAGAGCCTTGCCCGACAGCACGAAATTCTTCTACAAATTTAATAATCGCCCCAAGCCCAACTAACATAAATAGTGTGAGCATAATTGATGCAAGAATAGTTTTACCAATATAACGTTCTAGTACATTCATCTTAATTCACACCTTTTTTAGCACTTAAACGGTAACGTAGTGCAGATAATCCTTTACTATCCCAAGCATTTAACACAATGCCCAATAATAAGAATGCAACTGAAACGAGTGGCATCAGTACGGATGCATCGACCTTGCCTGAACTGCCAGCTGATTTGAGCGAACTTTGCAGTAAGAAATAAATGAGATAAAGCAAAAGTGCTGGGAGTAATTTTGCAAATCGTCCTTGACGTGGATTTACGCTACTCATCGGTACAGCTAATAATGCCATTAGTGGTACAGCCAAAATTAAGGCTAAACGCCAGTGTAATTCGGATTGTGCTTCAGGTGATGTATCATCGAGTAGTTTGGTTAAATCTGCACGTTGGACTAATTTTTCGTCCGTTTCAACATCTTGATAGCCAAGATAAGCGGTATAGTTATCAAAGCTAGAAATACGAAAATCAGCTGTTTGCGGTGTGCCTTCATAGCGAGTGCTATGGCTTAATGTAAGCAGTTGATCACCGTTCGGTAAACCTTGTAATTCGCCAGATTCTGCGACCACCACAGATGGTTTATTTTTCTTTTGTTGGTGAGGCTGAAAAACGTAAATATCGTTAATTTTGTTATCTTCAATATTATCAATAAAAAGAACGTAGCCTCCAGCCGACATAAACTGCCCAGCAGAAAGGGCAGCAAAACGTGGATTTGCTTTTGCTTCAGCTAACATTTCGCTCTGTTTATTGATTGCCCAAGGGGTCAGCCAAAAGACATTGTAGGTTGCAATGGCGGTTGTAAATAAGGATAAAAAGAGAGCCGATTTTACCAGTAGGCTTTGTCCTACACCACAAGCTCGCATTACGGTTATCTCGCTTTCCGAATAAAAACGCCCAAGTGTGAGCAATAGTGCAATAAATAAAGACAATGGCAACATCAACTGTGCCATTGTTGGCATTCCTAACCCCAACAGGCTTAATACCAAATCCGTAGGCACTCGCCCACTCACTGCCGAGCTTAAAACACGCACAAGCTGTTGGCAGAAGAAAATGACCAACAGAATAAATAGAATAGCAATCTGGCTTTTAAAAATTTCTTTTGTTAGATATCGACTTAAAATCACGAAGTTGTTCTCATTTTAGCAAATTAGTGCTTGCAATTTTTTCGTAAGTGAGTAGCGTTACGACTCGCATTTTTAACGCAAGTTCAAGCGGTTAGTTATTCGCATTCTTTTGCAAATTTTTCGCAGAAAATGACCGCTTAAAAATGTGTAATCATACCCTTTTCAGCAAAAAAAATCACTGGAGTATTTATGAAATTTAATTTGATTAACGATGATATTGTACAACAAGCTACCGATTGTCTTGTTGTCGGTGCTTATGAAGATAGTCAGTTATCTCAAGTGGCGACACAAATTGATCAATTAAGTGGTGGTTATTTAACCGCTTTATCAAATAAAGGCGATTTACCTGTAAAAGTAGGGCAAGCCTTATTATTACACGCATTACCAAATGTAAAAGCCGAACGTATTATTGTGTTAGGTTGTGGTAAACAAGGTGAACTGACAGCACGTCAATATAAACAAATTGTACAGAAAGCATTACAAATTACCCAAGAGACTGGGGCAACACAGCTCACTTTTGCTTTAGATAATCTGGTAATGAAAGATCGTTCTGCACAATGGCATTTACGTTTTGCCGTAGAAAGTATTGCTGAAACACGTTATAGCTATAATGACTTTAAAAGTATAAAACCTGAACAAAATAACCACTTAGAGCAGGTTCAATTTTATATTTCAGGAGATATATCAGCCGCAGAACTTGCTTTAAAACAAGCTCAAGCGGTTGTTTCTGGGGTAAATTTTGCAAAAGATGTGGCAAATTGCCCACCAAATGTTTGTACGCCAAAATATTTAGCAGATTGTGCTAAAGCGTTGGCTAAAGCCTATCCAAACGTAACTACCACGATCATTGATGAAAAAGAGATGGCAAATTTAGGAATGCACTCTTACTTGGCGGTTTCTCGTGGTTCGGAAAACCCTGCTTATATGTCTGTTATTGAATACAAAAATCACCCAAATCCGAATGCTAAACCGATTGTTTTAGTCGGAAAAGGAATGACTTTCGATTCAGGTGGTATCTCAATTAAACCTTCGGAAGCGATGGACGAAATGAAATACGATATGGGTGGAGCTGCTTCTGTTTACGGTACGATGAAAGCCGTTGCTGAAATGCAATTACCGTTAAATGTTATCGGTATTTTAGCTGGCTGTGAAAATATGCCTGATGGCAATGCCTATCGTCCTGGTGATATTCTTACCACAATGTCGGGGCTGACCGTAGAAGTGTTAAATACTGATGCTGAAGGGCGTTTAGTATTGTGTGATGCACTGACCTATGTTGAACGTTTTGAGCCTGAATTAGTGATTGATGTCGCAACCTTAACGGGAGCTTGTATGGTGGCATTAGGGCTACATAATAGCGGTTTAATTTCAACTGACGATGCGTTAGCGAACGGACTTCTCTCTGCTGCTGAACAAGCGGAAGATAAAGCGTGGCGTTTACCAATGGGTGAAGAGTATCAAGAGCAACTTAAATCAAACTTCGCTGATCTTGCGAATATCGGTGGACGTTTTGGTGGGGCAATTACCGCTGGTGTATTTTTATCTAACTTTGCAAAAAAATACCCTTGGGCTCACCTTGATATTGCAGGGACTGCGTGGAAATCAGGAGCAGCTAAAGGTGCAACTGGCAGACCAGTGCCATTGTTAAGTCAGTTTTTGATTGATAAAGCTAACAGTTAAGTCGTATGGATGATTTGTAGGGTGCTATGTTGAATGGTATCCTACAATCTAAACAGGCTGATCCTATGGTAGATAATTTTTATAAAGGTAAAAAAATATAAATGAAGCCTCCTTTTTCGATTACCAATTCAATGCTGAATAAGGTCGTTGCTATTTCACATAAGCTAGGTACTTTACAGACACAATATGAACGTAATTTACATTTACGCAAAGAAAATCGTATCCGTTCTATTCAATCTTCTCTTGCTATTGAGAATAATAGTTTAACTTTGGAACAAGTAACGGCAATTATTGAAGGTAAGCGAGTACTTGGACACCCTAGAGAAATCCAAGAAGTTAAAAATGCTTATGATGCCTATGATGAAATGATGAGCTATGATCCTTATTCTATTGATGATTTTCTTAAAGCTCATCAATTGCTGACTCAAGGGATAGTCAATCAAACTGGGCAATTTAGATCTAAAGATGTTGGAATCTATAACTCATCTGGGCAACTTATCCATATGGGAGCAAGACCACAATTTGTAGAGAAACTCGTTAGTGATCTGTTTCAATGGGCAAAGGAAGATGATATTCCGTCATTGATTAAAAGTGCAGTGATGCATTATGAGATTGAGATGATTCACCCTTTTGAAGATGGTAACGGGAGAATTGGACGCTTATGGCAAAATGTGATTTTAAGCCAATGGAACCCTATTTTTGCTTGGATTCCTGTTGAGACAATAGTTTATGATCATCAATCTCGTTATTATCAAGTATTAGCAGAAGCCGATAACGCAAATGATTCAACTGTCTTTATCGAGTTTATGTTAGATGTTATTTTAGAAACCTTAGAAAATTATTCTATTTAATCTCCTATTTTATAAACTTTCCGCTTACTCAAAGGACGATATTCCGTTAGAATGTCGCCTTTTTTATGCTTTCTATTTAAGAAAGCCCTGACTTGTTATCAGAAAGAGAATTAAAATGTTACAAAACAAACCTGAACTTTTATCGCCTGCTGGCTCGCTCAAAAATATGCGTTACGCTTTTGCCTACGGTGCAGATGCCGTATATGCAGGGCAGCCACGTTATAGCTTGCGTGTGCGTAATAATGAATTTAACCACGCTAATTTAAAAATTGGGATTGATGAAGCACATGCTCAAGGTAAAAAATTTTATGTGGTTGTAAATATTGCACCGCATAACTCAAAATTAAAAACCTTTATTAAAGATTTAGAACCCGTTGTGGCAATGCAACCCGATGCGTTAATTATGTCCGACCCTGGTTTAATTATGCTTGTGCGTGAGCATTTTCCGCAGGTTGATATTCATCTTTCTGTACAAGCGAATGCAGTAAACTGGGCGACCGTTAAATTCTGGCGACAAATGGGGCTAACACGCGTTATTTTATCGCGTGAATTATCGATCGATGAAATTGCAGAAATTCGCCAACAAGTACCAGATATGGAAATTGAGATTTTTGTACACGGTGCATTGTGTATGGCGTACTCTGGACGTTGTTTATTATCTGGTTACATCAATAAGCGCGATCCAAACCAAGGGACCTGTACTAACGCTTGTCGTTGGGAATACCAAGTAGAAGAAGGCAAATTAGACGATGTGGGCAACATTGTAGCAAATAATGTCGCCAACAAAATTGAACCTGAACAGCAGATTCAAATTAAAAATGTCGCACCGACTTTAGGTGAAGGTGATACCACCAGTAAAGTATTTTTACTGGCAGAATCGCAAAAACCAGATGAGCAAATGACCGCTTATGAAGACGAACACGGTACTTATATAATGAACTCAAAAGATTTGAGAGCGGTACAACACGTTGAAAAATTAGCTCAAATTGGTGTTCACTCATTAAAAATTGAAGGTCGTACAAAATCATTCTATTACTGTGCTAGAACCGCTCAAGTTTATCGTAAGGCAATTGATGATGCCGTTGCTGGAAAGCCTTTTGATGAATCATTGATGGATACTTTAGAGTCTCTTGCTCATCGTGGCTATACGGAAGGATTTTTACGTCGCCATACTCACGATGAATATCAAAATTATGATTATGGTTATTCAATTTCTGAACGCCAACAGTTTGTCGGAGAATTTACAGGCAAACGTAATGAGCAAGGAATGGCGGAAGTGGCAGTAAAAAATAAATTTTTACTCGGCGATGAAGTGGAAATGATGACACCAAAAGGCAATATTGTCTTTAAAATTGAGCGAATGCTAAATCGTAAAAACGAAAGTGTTGAAGCAGGGCTTGGCGATGGTCATTTTGTTTTCTTAGATGTTCCAGCTGATGTTGAACTTGATTATGCGTTACTAATGCGTAATTTAGTTGATAGTAATACGCGTAATCCGCATAAATAATAGGGTGTACTAGAAAAAATAGTTACTCATAATTATTCTGTCCATTACACCCCTTACTTTCAAAATAGGTGTAATGGACAAAATAGTTGTTAATAATATTGTTCTTATATTGTTGAGTATCTCCAAAGACTCCTTTAGTCTAATCCTTCCAACCTCAATTTCTCAATCTCATTCGTAAATTCAGTAATATCATCAAAACTTAAATAGACTGAAGCAAAACGGATATATGCCACTTTATCGAGAGATTTCAAAGCATCAAGAACAAGGTTTCCAACATATTTACTTGAAATTTCTCGCTCTCCCGTTGCTTGAAGTTGTAGAACAATGTTATTGATAGCTTTTTCAAGTTCATCTGTACTAACAGGGCGTTTTTCTAATGCTCGACTTAATCCTAAGCGGAGTTTTTGAATATTAAATGGTTCTCTATTGCCATTATTTTTCACAATATGAGGCACTAATAATTCTGCCGTTTCAAACGTTGTAAAACGTTCTTTACATTGAATACATTCTCTACGACGGCGGATCTGATAGCCATCAGCCGTTAAACGAGAATCTACCACTTTGGTTTCGTCTTCAGCACAAAAAGGACAACGCATTATTTTTTTCCTTGCTGTTCTAAAAAGAGTTTATGCAGATTTTCAGTTGGTGGTGGCATCTGTAAGTAGAAACCTTGCGTTTGGATTTTTTGCAAAACTTCTTGCTTATCTGCCCGCTTCAATGGTTTTTCACCATTGAGATTAAATAACATCACAAATTGTGGTTTACCAAATAATTGTCGTAACTCTTCAGGTACTTGATCAAATTGATCTCGTTTTTCCACAAACAGATACATACCTTCTTTTTTGCTACTTTTATAAATTGCACATAACATTTTTAATACTCATCATCATAAGCTGCACCTTGATAGTTATCAAAGCGAGAAAATTGACCTTGGAAAGTTAAACGCACTCGCCCAATAGGGCCATTACGCTGTTTACCGATAATAATTTCGGCAATACCTTTCAGGTCAGAATTATCGTGATACACCTCATCACGATAGATAAACATAATTAAATCAGCATCTTGCTCAATAGAGCCTGATTCTCGCAAATCGGAGTTTACAGGACGTTTATCCGCACGTTGCTCAAGACTACGGTTAAGCTGAGAAAGTGCCACAACAGGCACTTCCAGCTCTTTCGCAAGTGCTTTTAAAGAACGAGAAATTTCCGCAATTTCTAATGTTCGGTTGTCGGCAAAGCCGGGGGCTCGCATAAGTTGTAGGTAGTCCACCATAATTAAGCTTAACCCGCCGTTTTCACGATATATTCGTCTTGCTCGAGAACGTAGTTCTGTTGGGGTTAGCCCTGAGCTATCATCAATATAAATATTCCGTCTTTTTTGAAGTAACGACATTGTAGTAGAGATTTTTGCCCAATCTTCGTCATCATCAATTTGCCCAGTTCTAATTTTTGTTTGATCAACACGAGAAAGTGATGCCAGCATACGCATCATAATTTGATCTGCGGGCATCTCAAGACTAAAAATCAGAACTGGCTTATTTGGTCTTTTTACTGTATTACCATTTTCATCTGTTTCAGTTGTATCTGCAAAGGCTGCATTTTCACATAAATTCATTGCGAAAGTCGTTTTTCCCATTGAAGGACGAGCTGCAACAATAATGAGATCGGAAGGTTGTAACCCTGCGGTTTTACGATCTAGATCATCAAATCCTGTCGTTACCCCTGTTATACCACCATTGTGTTTCGATTTAGATAACATCTCAATACGAGCAAGAGTATTCATTAAGATCGAATCAATATTCTTTGGTCCATCTTCCCCTGAAGTGCGTTTTTCTGCAATGTGGAAAATTTCACGTTCCGCCTCGTCCAACACATCTTTCACTAACATTCCTTTTGGCTGATAACTTAGTGAAGCAATTTTATTACTCGCCGCAATCAGTTCTCGGCGAATGGCTCTTTCACTAATAATCTCCGCATAAGTCAGCACGTTCGCAACACTTGGTGTATTTTTAGATAATTCAGCTAAATAGGCAAAACCACCAATATCTTCAAGAATACCTTTATTTTTGAGTGCCTGATCTAACGTAATAAGATCAATCGGCTGATGATTACGTACTAATTCGATCATCTGCTCGTAGATCAATTTATGGGCATAATTATAAAAATCTGTCGGTTGAACCCGTTCTGCAACGTTATCCCATTGCTCGTTATTCAACATAATTGCCCCTAAAACAGCTTGCTCCGCTTCAAGGGAGTGAGGTGCTATATTGATTTGTTCAACTTGCGGATCGGTAGGATTTTTTGATTGGGGCGTGCGAGTTTTAGCCATTATCTACTCTCAAAAATAAGGAAAATAAGCGGTAAGTTTAATCCAAAAAATTGTAAATTTAAATTGTTAAAATTTATCCCAAATTGGCTTACATTCTGACGGTAATACTAAACCTTTACCTAATTCGATCCAACCTGCTGGGTAGTGAAAGTCTGAGCCTAATGAGGCATAAAGATCGAATTCAGTTGCCCAACGTGCCAATAATTGACGCTGATCGGGTGTTTGCGCACAACCTGCCACTTCAATCCCATCTCCGCCTAGTTGTTTAAATTCAGCAATTAAACGGCGAATCCAGCGAGCAGTTAATTTATAACGCAATGGGTGAGCAATACAAATCACACCACCAGCGTGGTGCGTAGCCTCAATAGCTTCTGCCATTGAACACCAAATTGGCTTAACGTATGCACTTTTCCCCATTCCTAAATAGCGTTTGAAAGCGTGTTCATCATTTCTAGCATAGCCTTCTGCTACTAAAAAACGAGCATAATGAGCTCGTGTAACTTCACCACTAGCTAATTTTCTTGCTCCTTCATAGGCATTGGCGATGCCTGCTTTTGCTAATTTTTCACCAATTTGAATAGCTCGTTCTTGGCGTAAAGCGGTTTGATTTGCTAAAAGTTTTACTAATGCAGGGTGAGTTTCATCTACATTTAATGCAGCTAAATGAATACTTTTTCCTTCCCATAGAATTGAAATTTCAACCCCTGCAATCAAGGTAATCGGCTGATTTTCAGCAGCTTGCTTTGCTTCCGTAATACCTGCAACCGTATCGTGATCCGTCAAAGCAAGCATTTCAACATTCATTTCAAGTGCTCGTTGAACTAGCTGTGTTGGTGTAAGTATCCCATCGGACGCAGTACTATGGCTATGTAAATCTCTAATCATTATCTTTTTTGAATCATTTGATATGTGTAGGGGCTAATCACATTAGCCCCTAAAATAAATTGATCTTTTACAACTAATCTAATAAGTCTTATCTTTCCAGTGACTTACTCAGCCGTTTTCTTTTCACAAGATTTTAAAGAAACCGACCACTCTGCACCAGATTTAATTTTATATTTATCTGCAAAGCTATCCATATTTAGAGCAAAAGAAACATTTAACAAACTGTTGAGATACATCAACGGTCTGCCAGTCTCTACATCACCAAAACTACTTTTATATGGCATTGCACCACTATAACGGACTTTTACTTCTTCACCGACTTTCTCACTAATTTCAACACAGACACGTCCATCTTTTTTAATACCTGATTGATCTAATAACGTATCACTAATGTTTGTCCAAATATTGCCATACTGAATATCTAAAACAGGAATATTACCTTTTAACACGCCATCTTCAAGAGTTGGGCGTTGATAAGCGATTTCAAGTACTTTAGGTTCTAGCTCTTTCCCTACTTCTTCAAAACGAATTTTACCTGAAGCTAAGCGAGCCCCCGTATAGGCATAAACATCACGTCCGTGGAAAGTATAAGATTTTTCTGAACCTTCTAAGCGGTTAGTTTGCTCATCAATTTCACGCACTGCTTCAATACCTAAATGCTCTGCAACTAACGTTAATGTGCCATTATCAGGCGTAACAAAATAGTGTCCTGTTTTCGTTTTTAAAACAACTGATTTACGATCTGTCCCCACACCAGGATCAACCACACTGACAAAAACAGTGCCTTGTGGCCAATAAGTTGCCGTTTGATATAAACGATATGCTGCTTCCCAAATATTATAGGCAGGAATTTCGTGAGTGAGATTAAACATTTTTAGATCACGATCAACACCAAATGCAACGCCTTGCATTGCAGATACTGCACCATCTTTTAGGCTAAAATCCGTTTGCAAAACAAGTGCATTTTTTGCAAAAGTTTGCTCTGAGCTTACCGCTTGTTGCGTCCCCGTATTTGCCATTGATGAAATTGAAAAAAATGCAAGTGCTACAGCTAAAAATGTTTTATTCATTCTGTTTCCTTTATGTTGTGTGAGTGTTAAAAATTGCGTGAGAATAGTAATCGCTAGGCTAAAATTTGTCTAATTGTTTTTACCCAAAATCGCATTTAAGGCTGCAAACTTCGCTTCTTTATCACTGCTTTGCTCAGCAACCTGATTTAATGCATTAACCAATGCCACAGCACCTTCACTTTCTTGATAGCTAAAACGTGGTTGTTCTGATAATTGGGTAGCATAGGCATTAAGATCCTCCAATAATTTTACTTTGTTTGGATCATCGTGATACTGCTGGAACATCTCATTTAATGAATGACTAAACTGCTCAGCTTGTTGTTCAATTTGCTGTTCACAATATTTTTGCCAACGGATCTGCTCTGCCCGATTTAAGCTATCTGGATAATGCTTTGCTCGGTAGTGAAATAATAATTTTTCCACTCGTGGATCAGCAAATTTCAAGGCGTGATTGGCTAATTCCTTTGGAGGTAAACTGCGTAAAATCGCCATATTATTTTTATCTGCTGGCGAAAAAAAGCCGTCATACAAAGTCGTTTCGACATTATCCGATGGCTCAAATACTCGCTCTTCACTAAAAATTTCAATCACTTTTTCACGTACTAACCCTTTATGTGCTTTTAATTGTTTAAGATTTTCTAAACAATATGCTCGATCAATGCCTAAACGTTCTGCATTTTCAGGTAATAACGTTTTGGCTGGCGCTAAAATAGGGCATTTATTGATATGTACTAATTTTAATGGCACAGGTGTAATACCTTGTTCGATTAAATCACTTTTTTTGGTGTAGAGATGAGTACGTAGTTGCTCGCTTGTATCGGTTAATAAACCAGAAAGATCTGCTGAGAGATCACAAACAATTACCGCATTTTGATTGGTTGGGTGCCACGCTAACGGTACAACCCAAGCAGTATTACCACGATAGTTACCTAACATTCCCGAAACGTGCACAAGTGGGGTCATCTCACCAGTATTAATCATTGCTTCTAAGGCTTTTTTACCTCGATTTTCAAAGAAGAACTGAAATAATTTTGGCTGTTTCTGTTTAATCAATTTTGCCATTGCAATGGTTGCATATACATCGGACATTGCATCGTGTGCATTTTCGTGAGCAATACCATTTGCTTTAGTTAAATTTTCCAATTTAAAGCTCGGCATTCCGTCATCATCATATGCCCACTCAATACCATCAGGGCGTAACGCATAACAAGCTCGCACAACGTCCAATAAATCCCAGCGAGAATTGCCATTTTTCCAACTATATTCATAAGGGTCAAAAAAGTTTCGGAAGAAGGTATAACGGGTCATTTCATCATCATAACGAATATTGTTATAGCCCATAATACAAGTATTCGGCTCTGAAAATTCAGCGTGAATTCGAGCGGCAAATTCAGGCTCAGACAAACCTTGTTGATTACAAAGCTGTGGCGTGATCCCTGTTACCATTACTGCTTCTGGTGCAGGTAAATAGTCTGATGTCTGTTTACAATAAAACATCACTGGCTCACCAATAATATTAAAATCGCAGTCTGTACGAATACCCGCAAATTGTGCTGGGCGATCGGTAGCTGGATTTACTCCGAAACTTTCATAATCGTAAATAAAAAATGTTTGTTGGTTCATTGTTTAGACTACTTGAAGAAATTTTGGCGATTGTAGCATATTGCTTGGAATAGATGCTCTAGTGATAAGATTTTATATGCCTATTTTAAACATTAAATATGTGTTTAAAATAGGCATTGTTCAATAATTAAGAAATGATAGATAACTATCTCAGATTATTGACAAAGTCTTTTTTCATTCGGACGCACTCTGATCTGCCCCCAAAAGTTAGACTGATTTTATTTACTATTAATATCAGCTAATAATCCAGTATAAATTTGTACGCCTGTTTCAAGCTGTCTTTCATCAAAATCAAATTCCGCTTGATGATGTTCCGCTGTACGATCTGCACCTAGAATAAAGTAGATACTTTTACCACCTTGCTCTTGGACTTTACGCCCTAAGATCGTAGCATCTTCGCTGGCATTAAAAGCATATTCCGCATTTGGTGTATGAATTTGTGGTAATTGTGAAGCAATTTTTTCAACTTTAGTAATTAATTCAGGGTCATTTACCATATCAACTGCTTCGCCCATAATTTCTGTTTCATACTCAACATCAAAACTCAAAGCGACACCTTTTGCCATCTGAACTACTTGCTCATACATATACTGGTTAATTGCTTTATTTTCTCCACGCACTTCAAGTTGGATTTCTGCTGTTGCAGGTACGACATTACGCCCTTCCCCAGCTTTTAAGACGCCAACATTGATTCTTGTCATTCCTTCCCCGTGGCGAGAAATACCATAAACTTGAGTAACTGTATGTGCTGCTGCGAGTAAAGCATTTCGTCCTAAATGGGGAGCTGCTCCTGCGTGTGCAGGTTTACCACGATAACGAATATCCACTTTAGTAGTAGAAAGGAAATTTTTAAGGTTAGAGATAATCGTGCCACTACTTGCACAGAAACTAATATGAGAACTGATGAAGTAATTGACGTCATCTAATACACCGCTTGCCGCTATTGCTGCTGCCCCCCTAACACCTTCTTCTGCAGGTTGGAAAATAAGTTTAATTTTTCCATTTAGTTCATCTTTATGTTGCATTATCCATTGTGCGACACCTAATCCAACAGTAATATGCCCATCGTGTCCGCAAGCGTGCATTAAACCTTCATTTTTAGAGCTAAAACCTAATTGATTTGGTTTGTGGCTATCTACCTTAGTTTCACTAACGTTTACACAATCAATATCAAAACGAAGTGCAACTGTTGCTCCCGCTTTGCCACTATCAAAGATAGCAACACAGCCTGTAAACTCTTGCATTTTGTCTAACCACTTCGGGTTGGCTCCATTTACTAGGGCTTTCTCAATCCCTTGTTTTACCGTAGGTAAATGACGACCACGCACGAATTCTGGGTTAATAATCTGTTTACCCATTAAAATTTGCTCAAATCCCATTGCTTCTAAATAGTCAGCAATTTTACTTGTTGTCCAAAACTCAGCCCACCCTGTTTCTGGATATTGATGAAATTCACGTCTCCATTCAATAAGTTGAGAAAGGTTAATACTCATATTCATTCTCCCTAAAAATAATAAAATTATCCAATATTTCAGTTAATTTAACATAATGGTGGCTGAAACTCTTTGATATAACACACCTATTTAACTAATTTTTCTTCTGGTACATCCCCTAGCAATAAGGCATATCGAACAGTACTTGGACTAGATTCTAGTGCGATCTTGAGTACCATCGTTAAGGGAACTGAAAGTAACATTCCAACTGTTCCTAAAATCCAACCCCAAAAGAGTAATGAAAGAAACACGACTAATGTAGATAATCCCAATGTTCTTCCCATCATTCGTGGCTCTAAAACATTCCCGATAATCATATTGATAGTAATCACACCAATTGCAACGCCGAATCCAACCGAAAAACCGTTTAACAGTAAAGCTTGAACAATAATCGGCACACCAGCAAGTATAGAACCAATATTCGGAATATAATTTAAAAGAAAGCTTAACGTTGCCCATAATACAGCATACTGCACTCCCATAAGTTCTAATAATGCCCAAATACAAAATCCTGTTAGTAGGCTAACTAATGTTTTTACCCCTAAATAACTAATTACCCCTTGTAAAATACGGTTAATATGGTTTTCTTGCTCTGCTACCGCACTTTTATTTGAACTTAATGCAATTGCTAAACGATGCTTTGCCGTCGGTGCTTCAAATAACATAAAGACAACGACAAGTAATAAGACAAAAATATTTGTTACAACTCCTGAGAAGCTCAAGAGTAAACTCGTTACCAAATTCATAATTCGACTTGGATCAAGTTCATTCATAATGTCATCACGAGAAATCGAAAGAGAAATATTCCATTTTTCTGCAAGCACTAACAGATCAGCAATACGCTGGGAAAGTAAAATTTTATAGGTTGGGATTGAAAGAGCAAACTCCCGTACTGTGCTGTTAATTAAACCAACTAGGAAAAATGAAATTACAATAAAGAGTACGAAAAGTAGGGTGATTGCTAGCCAAAGAGGCACTTTACGAGCTGTCATTACCTTAATGATAGGTGAACAAATGATTGCAATAAACAATGACAATAAAAATGGGATAATAATTTCAGCTGATAATTTAACCCCTGCAAGAATAATCACAATGGCTGCTATCGTAAGTAAAATTCGAGTAATTGAGTGTTGTTGCATAATTTCCCTATAAAATAAGCGGTGTGATTTTCATAATTTTTGCAAAAAAGATAGAAAATCAGACCGCTTACTAAATTATTATTTATATTCAGAATGATACATTTTTTTGAGTTGATTCAGTTTTTCTGCTGTTACTTTAGCTTCATCAAGTTTTCCCTCTTTCGCTAATTGATTTGCCTGTTCAACTACATCAATAATATCTTGCATACCTTTTTGGTAGCCTTTAAATTTTTCCTGATCACCATCAAGGCTTTTCGGCATTGTTTCTTGAGCTTTTTTAGCAGCAACCAGAAATTCTGTGGCACTTTGTTGAAAACTCTCAACTGAATCTGCTCGTAATAGACCATTCACATTACGATTCATTTGACGCATTTCTATTGATACATTTGCAGTTGCTATTGCTGAAACTGCAATCAAAGAAATAAATAATATTTGTTTTACTTTGTTCATTATTACACTCCAACCATAAAAATTAAAAATAAAAAAACGTGGGGAAAATCCCACGTCTTTATAGCAAAAATTGAACAAAGAATCCAACCAAGAATTAGCCTTTATATTTTTGGAATACTAAGCACGCATTAGTTCCACCAAAACCGAAGCTATTTGACATTACCGTTGTTAATGCTTTGTTTTGACATTCTGTTACAATATTCATTCCCTGAGCTTGTTCATCAAGCGTTTCAATATTGATACTTGGTGCAATAAAATCATTATCTAACATCAATAATGAGTAAATTGCTTCGTGTGCACCAGCAGCACCTAATGAATGCCCTGTCATTGATTTAGTTGATGAAATAGCGGGCGTTTTATCTGCAAATACTTCTCGAATTGCACCAAGCTCTTTTACATCACCAACAGGTGTTGATGTGCCGTGTACATTGATATACTCAATTTCGTCATCAACGGTTGCCATTGCTTGTTTCATACAACGTACAGCACCTTCACCACTTGGGGCAACCATATCATAACCATCAGATGTTGCACCATAACCTACAATTTCAGCATAAATTTTTGCACCACGAGCTAATGCGTGTTCTAATTCCTCAACAACAACGACTGCACCACCGCCAGAGATAACAAAGCCATCACGATTTGCATCATAAGCACGACTTGCTTTAGTTGGTGTATCATTATATTTACTGGAAACAGCACCCATTGCATCAAATTGTGTTGCACCTTCCCAGCATAACTCTTCCGCACCACCTGCAAAAATAATATCTTGCTTACCTAACTGAATCAATTCCATTGCGTGTCCAATACAGTGTGCTGATGTTGCACAAGCAGAGCTAATTGAATAATTTACACCACGAATTTTAAACGGCGTAGCTAAACAAGCAGATACACTTGATGCCATTGTTTTTGTCACCGCATAAGGTCCAATACCTTTCACTCCACGAGGACCACGAACTGCATCACAGGCAGCAACTTGTCCACGAGCAGAACCGATACCTGAACCAATAACTAAGCCTGTACGTTCATTGGAAATTTGTTCTTCTAATAAACCAGAATCTTCAATTGCTTCTTTCATTGAAAGATAAGCATAAGCTGCTGCATCTCCCATAAAACGATAAACTTTACGATCAATAAATTCTGATGGAGATAATTTAATCGTTCCAGCAACTTGGCTACGCATTCCCACTTCTGCAAAATCAGGAACAAACTCAATACCTGATTTACCTTCACGTAAAGACGCAAGGACTTCTTCTTTATTATTACCAATACTTGAAATAATACCCAAACCGGTGATAACAACTCGTTTCATTTTTACCTCTGAGTTTAATCTAAAAAATTTTCGTTATTCTACACGTTTTATGCCATTCCCTGAACTATTTAATACAGTTAAGCAGTCTGATCCGAGCTGTTTTTTGCAAAAATAAAGGCAGCATCTCAACGATACTGCCTTTATATTACGGATCTTTATAATAAGTTATAGCATAAAGAGTGCTAAGAATAATACTGCTAGAATCATACCTAATGCAGTGCGTTTGATAATTTCCACAGGGCTAACACCTGCCAGACCTGCACAAACAATTGTTACGCCCGCAATTGGTGAAATCGTTCTACCTAAAGAGCCAGCAATCGCTGCTGCCATACCTAAATTAACGTGAGTATAGCCTAATTCTGCTGCGTGTGGCGTTACTGCAGTATTAAATGCAATCGCAGCCGCATCACCAGAACCTGTAATCAAGCCCATTAGGAATGGACCAATTGTTGCCCCCCAACGTACAAATTCATTAGAGTGTTTTAAGAATTCAATAGCTGAATCAATTGCACCCGTTGCTTTTAAGCCTGCAACGAAAACACTTGCCGCAATGATGATACCAAGTACATTTGCATAAGCATTACCCATACCATTGAAAAACTCATTAGTAATTTTTGACGGTGATGTACGAGTAACAACAATCGCATAAATTGCACCAATTAACATTGCTTGTGGTACACCCATTTTTGTCCATTCAAGTCCTGGTATTTGTTGTAATGAAGTACCACCAATAACAAGAATAATTAAAGGAATCAATGGTGCTAAAGCATAAAGTACATTTACTTTTGCAAATTTCGCTTCAGATTCACCGTGTTCTTTAAGATATTCTTCTTGATGTTGTTTACCGTAATCTTTAAAAACTAAAACAAGAACGGTCAAAGAAACGACACCAATTGCCCCCGCAATTAAAGTATAAGGTGCGTGAGAAAGAATAACCTCTGTAATGCTCAATTTGGTCATCTCACTGATCATCGCTGTATGTGATGAACCAGGGCTTAACATTGAACCAAATGTACCAGAAAGAATTGCTGCTCCAGCCATTGCAGGACGCACACCAGATGCTCTTAATACAGGAATCAACGTTGCCCCAACCGCAGCTGCACAACCTGCCGCAGATGGAATAGCAATATTGATAAAGAAAGTAATGATTGTAGCTACTGGAATTAAGAAAAATTTCAGTACACTCAATGGTTTAGTTAATAAATGAACCAAATGCGTATCACATTCAGTATATTTCATTACATAAGCAAAACCCATACTTGAACAGATTGCCATAATCAACCCGCTCGACGTCATACTTTTTGCAAAGGCATCTAACGCCCCCATTGGGTTGAGAGCAAGTACTGCCATAACAAGACCAACACCAATAAGAACAGTCCTTGTTTCATATTTTTTAATTAGCAGATAAATTGTTGCAATAATACCTACAATTGCGACAATCGCTTTAAATTCAGCCATTTTTTATATCCTTAATATTAGAGAGTAAAACTCGATCCTTTAGCAATAATCGAAGGTTGTGCTACGCTATTGAATAACAATACATCACTTTCACCTAACAGTGAAACTTTATCCCCTTCTACTTTTAATGCGGTGCCTTCTGGAAGTGCATAAACTTGTGAAGTTGGATTAACACGTAAGAATTCTTCCAAACGTTCTTCTCGACTTTCACCATTATGGCCTTGCATTTTACCTGAAATAAAGTGTGGGTTAATTTGATGTGGGAATAAGTTTAATGCGTCAAAAGAAGGTGGGTAAGTAATTGGCATATCATTGGTTGTCATAATTGATGCTCCAGCAACATTTGCTCCCGCACTCCAACCAAAATATGGCGTACCAGCCAATACTTTTTCACGAATAGCATCCATTAAATTATTTTCATACATCTGCTTGAGTAAGCAGTAGGTATTACCACCACCGATACCAATTACATCTGCACTCTCAATAATATTACTATGTTTAGCATCACGATGTACGGCGACAATTTCCATACCAAGTTCAGCCAATGCTTTTTGCACTTTTTCTTCATATTGATCGTAAGTTTGTCTTACGCCTGCGTATGGAACAAATGCAATACGTTTACCTTTGTAATCTGCTAAGAAATCCTTTAACCAAGGTAAACAGTGAACTAAATAATCTGTATTTTGATATTTAGAACCGCTCATTAGTAACATTTTTTTCATAGTGTGTTCTCCTTCCATATTTAAGGTTAAATGTATATATCACTCCAAATGTAAGTAATACTCGGTAAATTAACACTAAAGTTTGTAAAAATCATCTCAATTTTTATAATCCGATCTATAAATTATTTCAGTAGATAAAAGTATGATTTAGAACAAATTAAGTCAATTTTAGTTTAAAAAATATGCTATAAGTAAATTTATTTATCTTGACTATTTGCTTATGATATCAGTGAGTGAACAAACAATCACCACGTTAATATTGAACCCAAAGGAGTCTATATGAAACTTCAATCTAAAAAATCGACTTTTAAATTGAAATATCCAACGCTCAAGCAAACGCTCGCTTTAGCCTTATTGTCAAGTTATCCCTCGGTAAACTATGCTCAAGAAGGAATGTGGGTTCCTCAACAGTTACCAGAAATTAGTAATGCTTTACAACAAGCTGGATTAAAATTACCCCCTGAACAACTGACTCAACTAACAGGTGATCCACTTGGAGCAGTTTTATCCTTAGGCAACTGCACTGCAAGTTTTGTCTCACCACAAGGATTAGTTATTACTAACCATCACTGTGCTTATGGAGCTATTCAATTAAATTCAACCCCTGAGAAAAATTTAATTAAAAATGGATTTTATGCAGCTACTCCTCAAGATGAACTTTCCGCAGGTAATGCAAAAGTATTTGTTTTAGATGAAATTATTGACGTAACTAAAGATGTGCAACAAGCTATCCAAAATGCAACAACAGGGTTAGAACGAGCAAATCTCTTCGATCGTTTTGAAAAAGAACTGATTTCAAAATGTGAGTCTGAAGGATATCGCTGTCGTTTATATAGTTTCTTTGATGGTATTAGCTACCGTTTATTCAAAAACTTAGAACTTAAAGATATCCGTCTCGTTTATGCACCACCAAGCTCAATCGGTGCTTATGGCGGTGAAGTCGATAACTTTATGTGGCCACGACATACGGGAGATTTCTCATTCTATCGTGCCTATGTAAATAAAGATGGTAAACCAGCCGCTTATCATAAAGATAATGTACCTTATAAACCAAAACATTGGTTAAAATTTACAGATAAACCGCTTGCAGAAGGTGATTTTGTAATGATTGCTGGCTATCCAGGTAGCACAAATCGTTATGCATTATCTGACGAATTCACAAATGTTGTTGAATGGCTTTACCCAACAACATCTAAACACTATCAAAATATGATCGCATTAGTTGATAATGCCGCTAAAAACAGCCCTGATATTGATGTGAAATACGCCAGCATAAAACACCGTTGGGGGAATAGATCGAAAAACTACAATGGTCAGTTAGAAGGCTTTAAACGTATTGATGCTATCGGAGTCAAATCTCAAGAAGAAGCGAATATTCTCAACTGGCTTAAACAGCAAGGAGACAAAGGAAAAGCCGCTCTAGATGCTCATCATCGTTTACAAGAACTCAACCAAAAAGCTCGAGAAAATCAAGCCCGTGATCTTATTCTGAAAGAGTCCGTTGGTGCATTAACCAGTTCTGCAATTAGCTTGTATCGTTTATCCATTGAAAAAGAAAAACCGAATAGCGAAAGAGAAAAAGGTTATCAAGAACGAGATATTGCAAGCATTGAAAGCAATCTCAAACAGATGGAACGCCGCTATGAAGCTTCAATGGATAAACAACTACAACGTTATTGGTTGCAAGAATATCTAAAATTACCCGCTCAGCAACGTATTGCCGCTATTGATAAATGGTTAGGCGGCAACACTGATCAAGATATTGAAAAAGCCTTAGAACGTTTAAGTCAAAGCGAGTTAAAAATTGCCGAAAATCGCTTGAAATGGCTAACTGCAGATAAAGCCACTTTTGAGAAGAGCGATGATCCTGCAATTCAATATGCTGTTGCAATAATGCCAACTTTACTTGAATTAGAGAAGGAAACTAAAGCTATTAAAGGGGAAAACTTAGTTTTACGCCCACTCTATTTACAGGCAGTTATTGATTACCAAAAAACGATTGGTAAAGCGATTTATCCTGATGCAAATTCTTCCCTACGCCTTACCTTTGGTAATGTCGTTGGCTACACTAAATTAAATGGTGAAGTACAAACACCATTTACTAAAGTAGAAGAAATTACCGCAAAAGATACTGGTAAAGAGCCTTTTGATGCACCTAAAGCATTGCTTAATGCTATTACAGAAAAACGCTATGCCGGTTACCAAGATGAGAAATTAAATTCCGTACCAGTAAACTTCCTTTCTAATCTGGATATTACTGGCGGCAATTCAGGCTCACCAATGCTAGATAGCGAAGGAAAACTGATTGGACTTGCCTTTGATGGTAACTGGGAGTCTGTCAGCTCTAAAGCCATTTTTGATGAGAAAATGACTCGTGTGATAGGCGTAGATCAACGCTATATCCGTTGGATTATGCAAGAAATTTATCCTGCATTGCCATTATTACAAGAGATGAATCTCAAATAAGCGGTAAGATACCGATAAAAATTAACAAAAAACGCACCTTAATTGGTGCGTTTTTATTGGCTTTATAGCAATTAT